>JAFLUG010000166.1 GCA_022508885.1 Oscillospiraceae bacterium
CTATAATAGAAATATAGGGGGTGATATCTTGAAAGAGAGGGTTAACAGGCTTTACGAATTGCGTAAGAGTCGAAATTTAACACAATTAGCATTGTCGTTTCGACTTAACCTTTCTCTGTCAAGAATATCAGCTTATGAAAACGGATATAATATTCCTTGTGATGTCCTAATCATCTTCGCCGAATTTTACGGTGTTTCCACCGATTACATACTGCGCTTTTCGGATAAGAAATCTAAAGAAACAGAGTTTATGCTCCGAGATCCCGAACAAAAGTTACTCGATTTTTATAGGAATCTTTCTTTGGACGGAAAAGCATTAATTGACGGCATGGTAAATGGATATTCGCCATCAATTAAGTGAGTAAAAGGTGAATAATGCCTTATAAATACAACAAAATCACCGTGTGTTTACTTTTCGCAAATTATTTTAATTTGCGATAAAAATGCCAAATTCCGCTTGATAAGCGGAATTTTTTCATTTATTGACGAGAAGATCGACGGCAAATAGTGTATTATGCTACCGTGAAAAAAGCAGACAATGATTTCATGCATTGAGCCTTTCTCTCTATTGAGGAATGAACGTAACGGTTTAGCGTAATTTCTACTGAAGAATGCCCTAAAATTTCAGATAGCGTTTTCACATCAACTCCAATCGAAATGCAGTTTGTCGCGAATAAATGCCGCAAGGAATGAAAAGTTACTTCCGTTAGTTTCAATTCGTTTAAAATACGCTTGAATCGGTACTGCATAAGCCGCGGTTCAACAAGGCTCATTGATCCCGAAAGAAAATAACAATTACTGTTGGTTTTAAGTTTGCTCAGAAGCGGAACAATAAACTCGGGCAAGGGTATTACGCGAACGGAGGAATTGCTCTTTGGAGGGGTTATAATCACTTTCGTTGCGGTGTTGCCGCCAATGCTCTTGACGCGCTGAACGGTGTTCTTAACGGTCAAGATCTTTTTCTCAAGGTCGATATTTTCCCATTTCAGCGCGCAAAGCTCCCCTACACGGATCCCTGTTGCTGCCGATAATAATATTCCGACATTGGAAAGCGTCGGATTTGCTATTAGATAACTGTTAAGCAGAGCTTGCTCGTTTTTGTCGAGCAGCTCTTTTTCTTTAGATGCTCCTCTTGGAAATGAAATAAACTCGGATTTATCCTCATATCCGAATCGCTTTTTGGCAAATCTGCATACAGCTCTGATCAGTCCGGCAATATCGGCGGTGTATTTGGCTGAAAGACCGCTTGATAGTAATTCTTGAATAAAATCATTAAGGCTCTCTGTCGTAAGTTTATCATAGAACGTTTCGCCAAGCGAAAGACTGATATGCTTTTCGTGCTTCATCTGGTAGTTCATATAAGTTGATTCCTTGACTTTCAGACGAATATCGGAAAACCAGATCGAAAAAAGATTATTTAACGTCAAGTTTTTTGGAACAGTCGAAGCCGTTGAATCAGTACGCCTTTCCGATAGCTTCGCTTTCGTCTCAGCGTAGGTTTTCCCATAAATCGAGGAATACTTAATTGAACCGTCCGGTTTGATTCCGCATTTGTATCTGCCCTCCCATCGTCCGTCCTTTCGTTTGTAGATGTTCTCGCCACGTCTTGACATGGTCATACCCCCTGTTCTGACAACGTTTTTGACGGTAAATTATCTTGAAAAAGGCAATTTTGAGCTTTCTGCCTTAGGATTTTAACGACAAAACCGGGTTGTCTGTAATGATTATTTTTAATTTTAGGCTTTGGAATTGCATTATAAAGCCGTTTTTTCCCTTTCGCAAATTAAAATAATTTGCGAAAAACTAACTTATTTATATCACAGTTTATTCTTATATTTCAATTCCCGTAAAACGAAAACAAATTCTCGAAATTCGGAAATTATCTGCTTGATTTTATGTTACGATTAAATTACGGGCAGGGGCAAGACCTGTTCCCGTCTTTTCTTTGACAACTGAATAGCAGTATTTCAGATACGTTCCCCTGCGCAGCCGAGAGTGGTTGAAAGCG
>JAFLUG010000167.1 GCA_022508885.1 Oscillospiraceae bacterium
TTCCAAAGGGGACTTTTTTCAAAAAGTCCCCTTTGGTCGCCGCAAAGCGGCGAAATAACGCTTCAAAAGCGCTAAAGGGTGTGGGGAAAACAAGAGTTTTCCCCACATTGTTATTTCTCGGCTTTGCCGAGAAATAACAATTCACTGCAAAAACCGCTTACAGCCAAGTCAACATAATTTAAACGATAAATCCCGCACCTATCGGCGTGGGACTTTCGTTATCTTAAATTATCTGAAATTGTCGAAATCGTCGTTGTTATCATCACCGAACGTTTCATACTTTGTATAAATTCTGTCGCGGTCATCGGGCTTTACTTGGTTGTGCAGATCGTAAAGGTCGAGCATCTTTCTGACAAGCGGCTTGAGCAAAAAAACGACAACGAGAATAATGACCGCCAGACCAACGTCAATTACCGCCCAGGTGCGCGTAATCACGCTGACGGCGACAGTAACTACGGCGGTTGTGATCCCCGCGATATAAGTCGCGGTCGTAAGGGCAGGGCTTTCCAAGCCTAAAATGCCCGCTCTGTAAAGCAGGATTATCAGCATTATCACGAATACAATGCCGAGCATAAGTTCATCACCTCTGTGAATAGTCGTATTTCAGAAAAAGTAATCGGGATTTTTCGGAGCTGGAGAGAGCAGGCGGCTCTTGACGATAACGCCAAGCTCGGTGACCGAACGGTATTTTTTGCCGCGGGCGCGTTTCGCGTTTTCCTGCTCGACAAGCTTTCTCTTTATACATACCTTTTCCAGAAGCTGAAAGTAAGCGTTGAGGCGGGCTTTTCTGCGGGCGCGCGCTTTCGCGACCTCTTTAAGCTCTTCGGCGGTGGGACTGCTGAAGTTGTCGCTTTCGGTTTTAGCTGAGTATCTGGTCACCTCTCCGTTTCGGTCAACGATTATGATATTGTCGCGGCTCTGACCGAGCTGAGCTATTTTCTGACGTATCTCCTCGCGCAGGTCGGGGTTTTCGTTTAAGGTCTCCTCAAGCTTAGGCGAGACAATAACAAGGCTCTCGGAGTGCCTTCGCGCGATATCCGAGCTCAGAAGCTCCGAAAATTCTCCGTCGTCATAAGCGCAGCGATAATCCTGTGATTTGCCGGTACTCAGTGAGTTGATGATATCGAGATTCACGCATAAGCCTCCCCTCTGTTATTTTAATATAGTATATCACCTTTACAAAAAAATTTCAATAATTTATATGAAAATTTTGTTAAAATTATTGAAAAATACAAAATGTTGTGGTATAATACAAATGTATAACTAAACATAAGGAGAATACTGCTATGAGATGTCCCGAATGCGGATTTGAAGAAAGCAAGGTAATCGACTCGCGTCCTACGGATAATAAGGTTCGCCGCCGCCGCGAGTGTATCCGGTGCGCTTCGAGGTTTACCACCTATGAGATCATCGAGGAAATTCCGCTTATGGTCATAAAAAAGGACCACACCATCGAGCCGTTTGACCGCGAAAAGCTGGTTGAAAGGCTGTGCCGCGCAACCATCAAGCGCCCCGTGTCGCTTGAGACTATCGAAAATATGGTCGAGGAGATCGCGAGTGAGCTGAAAAATACGCTTCAGCGCGAGGTGACGTCCGATAAGATAGGCGAGCTGGTCCTGCACAAGCTCAAGGAGATAGACGATGTCGCGTATATCCGCTTCGCCAGCGTTTACCGCGAGTTTAACGACGTTGACAGCTTTATGAGAGTTATCTCGGAAATTCAGGATACAAAGAAGCCGTGATGTTACAAGAAAGTCGATAAAGCGTTTATCATAGCAGACAGCTTGCTTTGCGGGAACCGGCCGCATCCCGATCTTCCCGCGCAGTATGTCTGCTTTTTCTTTTTGAAAGCGTTTTTTAGCTTTGGCTTGACCGGCAAAAAATTTTTGCAAAAAAATTTGAAAAAGAATGAAAAAAGTGC
>JAFLUG010000168.1 GCA_022508885.1 Oscillospiraceae bacterium
GCTATCGGCAGACAGCCCGAGGCGTCCGGCGCTATCACAAGAACAATGATCATCGGCGACGCGCTGGCTGAGACAACGGGTCTTTACGCGCTGGTTGTTGCGCTTTTGCTTATGTACGCAAACCCCCTGCTCGGAAATCTTATCCAGTAATGCAAAAGGTTTCAGAGCTTATAGGGAGGAGGAAAGCTAAATGCTGAATATACTCAGCAATGTAAGCGAGGCGGCGGCGAGCAGGGATTGGTATCAACAGCTCGTTTCTATCGACCCGGGAACTATCGTGTTTACGCTGATAAACACCTTGATCATCTTCCTTATTTTCAGGATATTCCTTTACAAGCCGGTCTGCAATATTCTCGAAAAGAGAAAGCAGATGGCCGCGGCGGAAATAGACGACGCGAGAAAGGCAAAGGAAGAGGCTGAAAAAGCGCAGCAGGAATATACCGCGCGTCTTACGGAGGCTAAAACCGAGGCGGCGGAGATAGTAAAGGCGGCTACCCTGCGCGCGCAGAAGCGCGAGGAGGAGATCGTCTCGGAAGCAAACAAAAAGGCTGCCGAGATCCGCGCGAAGGCGGAGGAAAATATCGAACGCGACAAACAGCGCGCGCTCAACGAGGTCAAGGACGAAATTTCCGAAATGGTCGTTATGGCGGCACAAAAGGTTGTCGAAAAGGAAATTTCCGCCAAGGACAACGAGGATATCATTTCCAAGTTCCTCGAAGAAGTCGGCGCAAGCAAGTGATTGAGGTGCTGTTATGAACGATAAAGCTGAAAAGGTTTACGGCGAGGCGTTTTTCAGCCTCTGCTCGGAGGAAAATCCCAACGGACTTTCCGATACCTTAAGCGAGCTTTCGGAGCTTTCAAAGCTTTTCTCGGCAAATCCCGAGTTTATAAAGCTTATGGGTACTCCGACGGTCTCGGTAGAGGAAAAGCTAACGCTTTGCAGCGACATCATAAAGGCGGGAAACGTTTCAAAGCTGTGCGGAAATCTTATGTGCCTGCTGGTTGAGAAAAACAGAATGAGCTGTTTTGCCGGAATTGAAAAAACGTTTCGCGGACTTTACAACGATAAGTTTAAATTAGCGGAGATCACCGTCACCTCAAGCGCTCCGCTGTCCGAAAGCATCAAGGACAAGATCGCGAAGAAAATGTCCGATGTTATCGGAAAGAAAGTCACTCTTATCGAGAAGGTTGACGAAAAGCTTATCGGCGGCGTGGTCATCGACTACGAGAGCCGCCGCTATGACGGAAGCGTCAGGTCGAGGCTTGACGCGCTTAAGGGAGAATTAAGCTCGGTTATTTGACGCCGGCTGTTTCTTCCTCTTAAAATCTAACAGGAAAGGGATGTATATAATGGATTTACGCCCCGATGAAATAACGGGTCTTATCAAAGACCGTATCAAAAACTACACCTCCAAGATCCAGCTCGGCGACGTAGGAACGGTCGTTACTGTCGGCGACGGTATCGTTCGTATCCACGGTCTCGAACAGTGCATGTTGAACGAGCTTCTGGAGTTTGAGAACGGCGTTCAGTGTATGGCGCTCAACCTCGAACAGGAGTTTGTAGGAGCGGTTATGTTGGGCTCGGACGCGGGCATTAAAGAGGGCGACACCGTAAAGCGCACGGGCGGAATTGTTTCCGTTCCGGTTGGCGAGGAGCTTCTGGGACGTGTCGTAAACTCCCTCGGTCAGGCTATCGACGGCAAGGGCAATGTTCTTGCCAAAGAAGTAAGACCTATCGAAAAGATCGCATCCGGTATCATTACGAGAGAGCCGGTAAATGTTCCGCTGCAGACGGGCATCAAGGCTATCGACAGTATGATCCCGATAGGCAGAGGTCAGCGTGAGCTTATCATCGGCGACAGACAGACG
>JAFLUG010000169.1 GCA_022508885.1 Oscillospiraceae bacterium
ACCAACGACACCCTGGGTATGAACCAAGTGCTCTAGCCAACTGAGCTATGCCGCCGTACTAACTTAGTTATTATATCATATATACATATGTTTGTCAAGAGCTTTTTAAAAATTTTTTTGAGTGTCGATTCAGAGGAAACTGGCATATAATGCTCCATAGCGGCAACGTATTGTGCCTGGAGACACATGCGCGGTAAGTTGTCGGAAAATAAAACCTTAGGAGAAAATTATGCCTTACAGTATTTACATAAAGTCATTTACATCAGCGCAGAGAGCACGAAACCTGCTGCAGCAGAACAATATCAGAAGTACTATAATGCACGCTTCCGATAAAACACGCGGGTGCGGCTTTGCGCTTAAGATTGCGGACAACCGCACGGATAGAGCGACGGTTTGCGCGTTGCTTAGAAAAATCGGAGTTAATTGTGATATACCTTGACAATGCCGCCACCAGCTTTCCAAAGCCACGGTCGGTTTACAATATCTGGCAGAACGCGATGAGCGTTTACGGCGCAAACCCGGGACGCTCGGGTCACGCGTTTTCGGTAAAGACCGCCGAGGCTGTATATCATTCGCGCGAGGTATGCGCGGAGTTTTTCGGCGGCGAGGTTGAAAACACGGTGTTTACCCTAAACTGTACAGCGGCGCTTAATTTCGCAATTAAAGGCGCGGCGCGTCAGAACTGTCATTTTATAATGAGCGACATCGAGCATAACGCCGTGTCGCGTCCGGTATATGCCGCCGCTCGTGAGTACGGCGGAAGCTGCACGGTTTTTGAAACTACTATGGATGATGAACAGACCTTGAAAAATGCCGAGCGTGCGATACAAAAAAACACGGCGGTTCTTGTCTGTACAGCCGCCAGCAACGTTATCGGCAGGAGAAATCCCGTACCGCAGCTTGCCGAGCTTTGCAAAAAGCATAACATCTGCTTTATAGTTGATGCGGCGCAGGGCGCCGGGGTATTGCCGCTGAAAATGGACAGCGGTATAAATATACTCTGCGCGGCGGGTCATAAGGGACTTTACGGTCCCATGGGCACAGGGCTTATGATAACCGACGGGAAATTCCCGCTTAAGACAATAATCGAGGGAGGAACAGGCAGCGCTTCGGAAAGCATTTTACAGCCCGATTTTACTCCCGACCGCTTTGAGAGCGGAACGATAAACACCGCGGGAGTGATTGCGCTTGGTGCGGGAGTTGAGTTTGTGAAAGCAAAAACTTCCGAGGTTATTTTACGGCACGAGCTCAAGCTGTGCGAAAGATTCTGCCGCGGCGTGAGAAGGCTTGGTATAACGCTTTACAATGATATCAACAAGGAGAATTACGGACAATACGCGCCAGTCGTTTCGTTTAACATAAAGGATATGAGCGCGTCAGACGGCGCGGCGATGTTATCCGAAAATGGGTTTTATCTGCGCGCGGGACTGCATTGCGCGCCGCTTTGTCACAAGAAGATAGGGACGATAGACGGCGGGACGATACGCTTTTCGCCGTCGGTATTTACGACAGAGGGCGAGGTTGACGCGTTGCTCAGAACGCTGAGCGCGATAAGGTGAGCGTACAAAAAGTCTTTGAAAGGGAGTCTGATGGAAAAGCCATACTAATGGCGACTTTCTTCAGAAAGTTTTCCCTCAGCATAAAAAATGAAAATAGAATTTTGGGAACAGAAAACATATTAAAAATTTTACTAACAATTATAATTTCAATATTGTCTGCTTGGCTGAAAGCTATCTGTGCCGAGAGATTGCCGATTCTCATCTTCGCTTCGAACCGGCAATGTGGGGAAAACTCTTGTTTTCCCCACACCCATGGATAAAAAGCCGCAGGCTT
>JAFLUG010000017.1 GCA_022508885.1 Oscillospiraceae bacterium
TAGCTTCCGTTAAAAAAGCTACACCCGGCGGCGTTGTTAAAAAGGGCGACGTTGTCAAGGCGGTTGTGGTTCGTTCTGCCAAGGGACTTCGCCGCGACGACGGCACATATATCCGCTTCGATGAAAACGCGGCGGTAATTATCAAGGAGGACAAAAATCCGAGAGGAACTCGTATTTTTGGGCCGGTAGCGAGAGAGCTTAGAGACAAGGATTATATGAAGATATTGTCGCTGGCTCCCGAAGTACTGTAATGGAGGTGCCGCAGATATGAATATAAAGGTTGGCGACACGGTTGCCCTTATGACGGGCGACAAAAAGGATAAATACGCGAATGGCACAAACGGCAAGAGAAAGACCGGAAAGGTTCTTACCGTTTCCCCCAAGGAGGGCAAGGTCATCGTAGAGGGAATGAACATGGTAACCAAGCATGTAAAGCCCAAGCAGCAGGGTCAGCTCGGCGGAAGAGTTCAGGCTGAAAGCCCTATTTACGCGTGCAAGGTAATGCCTGTTTGCCCCAAGTGCGATAAGCCCACCAGAGTCGGTCACAAGATAGAGGACGGCAAGAAGATCAGAGTTTGCAAGCACTGCGGAGCAGAGCTGAAGTACTGATCGCCGGAGATAGGTCGGGTATAAGGAGCGCGAAAGGCGCTAAAACCCGGCTGTCAGATAGGAGAAAATACAATGGCAAGAATGAAGGATTTCTACAAGGAAACCGTTGCTCCCGCGCTGTTCAAGAAGTTCGGATATAAGTCCGTAATGGAAACTCCGAAGCTTGACAAGATAGTTGTAAACGTTGCTTGCGGAGAAGCAAAGGAAAACGCTAAGATCATCGACAACGTTATGCAGGAGCTCGGACAGATAACGGGACAGAAGCCCGTTGCGTGCCGTTCCAAAAAGTCCGTTGCGAACTTTAAGCTCCGCGAGGGACAGGTTATCGGTGTAAAGGTCACGCTCAGAGGAGACACGATGTACGAGTTCCTCGACAGACTGTTTAACGTTGCGCTTCCGCGTGTACGCGACTTCAGAGGAATAAACGCCAATTCCTTCGACGGAAGAGGAAACTATTCCTTTGGCCTTAAAGAGCAGCTGATTTTCCCTGAGATCGAATACGACAAAATCGACGCTGTCCGCGGTATGGACATAAACTTTGTTACGACCGCGAAAACAGATGAAGAAGCAAGAGAGCTGCTTTCGCTTATGGGCGCTCCCTTTGAGAAGTAAAGACGGAGGAAATCAAATCTATGGCTAAGACTTCTTTAAAAGAAAAGCAGAAGAGAGCTCCGAAGTACAGCACAAGAGCTTACAACCGCTGCAAGATCTGCGGAAGACCTCACGCTTATATGCGTAAGTTCGGCATATGCAGAATTTGCTTCAGAGAGCTTGCTTATAAGGGTCAGATCCCCGGAGTTAAAAAGGCAAGCTGGTAATCAATAAGAAACGGCTTCTGCAAGATCCCTCGCCGAATGGGTTTTCTTAAAGTTCGGCTGTTTATTGGAAAATATGTGAGTACGACGGAGTGCGAAGCTTATGCTTCGGATAGACTTCGTAACGGCTCTCGTTTACGGAGGTAAATGAATGCAGATTACAGATACAATCGCGGATATGCTTACGAGAATCCGTAACGCCAATTCCGCAAAGCACCCCACTGTTGACGTTCCCGCTTCCAACCTCAAAAAGCAGATCGCTCAGATACTGCTTGACGAAGGCTATATCAAGGCTTATAAGGTTGTAGAGGACAACAAGCAGGGCGTAATCAAAATCACGCTTAAGTACACGGACTCAAAGTCCGGCGTTATCACCGGCCTTCGCCGCGTGTCAAAGCCCGGTCTTAGAATTTACTCAAACTGCAAGGATATGCCCAAGGTTATGAGAGGTCTGGGAATCGCTATTATTTCCACCTCAAAGGGCATTATGACCGACAAGAAGGCCCGCGAAATGAATGTCGGCGGAGAAGTCCTTGCGTTTGTATGGTAAGAGGAGGAATGGTAATATGTCAAGAATAGGAAGAATGCCTGTTGCTGTTCCCGCAGGAGTTGACGTAAAGATCGACGGCTCCGTTGTTACCGTAAAGGGACCCAAGGGCACCATAACAAAAGAATTCAACCACATCATAAAGATCACTCACGACGGCGGCTTTATCACTGTAGAGCGCCCGAACGAGGAGAACCTTTCAAAATCTCTTCACGGCCTTACAAGAACGCTTATCCACAACATGGTAGTGGGCGTTACCGAAGGCTTTAAGAAGGAGCTTGAGATAAACGGCGTCGGCTTCCGCTGCGAAAAGCAGGGTAAAAACGTTGTAATGAATCTCGGCTATTCCCACAAGGTCATCGTTTCCGATACCGACGACTGCAAGCTCGAGGTACCTTCGCCCAACAAGATAATTGTTACGGGAATCGACAAGCAGAAGGTAGGCCAGTGTGCGGCGGAAATTCGCTCGAAGCGTCCTCCCGAGCCTTATAAGGGCAAGGGCATAAAGTATGCCGAAGAGCATATTCGCCGTAAGGAAGGTAAAGCAGGCAAGGGCAAGAAGTAATTGAAAGGACAGTATCAATAATGGTTAAAATGATTGATAAAAACAAAAGCAGAATGCGCCGTCATAAGCGCGTTCGCGGTAAAATCAGCGGCACGCCCGAGTGCCCGAGACTCTGTGTTTTCCGTTCTTCGATGCACATTTACGCTCAGCTTATCGACGACGTAAACGGAAAGACCCTTGCGGCGGCGTCTTCTACCGAAAAGGGCTTTGGTATGTACGGCGGAAACGTTGAAGCGGCGAAGAAGGTCGGACAGATGATAGCCGAAAAGGCTAAAAAAGCAGGTATAACCGATGTCGTTTTCGACAGAGGCGGTTATGTTTATCACGGCAGAGTTGCTGCTCTTGCGGACGGCGCAAGAGAGGGCGGACTTAATTTCTGATAAGGAGGGAACAAGACTTTGGCTAAATTTGAACACGAGCAGCAGACAGAAGAGCTGTCTGAAAAGGTAGTCGCTATCAACCGCGTATCCAAGACGGTTAAGGGCGGACGTATCATGAAGTTTTCGGCGCTTGTAGTTGTAGGCGACGGAAAAGGCACAGTAGGCTTTGGAATGGGCAAGTCCAACGAAGTTCCCGACGCTATCCGCAAGGGAATTGAGGACGCGAAGAAGAATCTTCACAAAATTGCTCTTAAGGGAACGACGATCCCCCACGAGATAACAGGTAAATTCGGTGCAGGCGCTGTTCTTATGCGTCCCGCTCCCGAGGGTACAGGCGTTATCGCGGGCGGTCCCGTCCGTGCGGTAATCGAAATGGCAGGAATAAAGAACATTCGTACAAAGTCCCTGCGTTCCAATAACCCCTGCAACGTCGTAAGAGCGACAATGGCAGGTCTTACCGCGCTCAGGACCGCGGAAGAGGTTGCGGCTCTCAGAGGCAAGTCGGTAAAAGAGCTTTGATTAAAGGGCATTAGGAGGTAATTGAAATGGCTAATGTAAAAATTACTCTTGTACGCTCTTTAAACAGCTGCAAGAAAAACCAGATCGCCACGGCTAATTCGCTTGGACTTCGCAAGCTGAATTCCTCGACGATCCAGCCCGACAATGAGGCTACAAAGGGAAAAATAAAGGTGATATCTCACCTTGTTAAGGTAGAAGAAGCATAATTTACACAAGTACAGGCGGCGGACAAAAACGCTTTTTGTCCATGCCGACCGTAAGAAATGGGGTGCAATAATATGAAGCTACACGAATTGGCTCCCGCGGCAGGCTCCACTAAGGAGGTAAAGCGTATCGGCAGAGGTCACGGCTCCGGAAACGGAAAGACCGCCGGTAAGGGACACAAGGGTCAGAAGGCTCGTTCGGGCGGTTCTATCAGACCGGGCTTCGAGGGCGGTCAGATGCCGCTTCAGAGAAGAATACCCAAGCGCGGCTTTAACAACATTTTCGCAAAGGAATTTGCTACTGTAAATGTATCGGAGCTTGAAAAGCGCTTTGAAAACGGCGCAGTCGTTGACGCACAGGCTCTTATCGAGTCCGGCGCTATCAAAAACGCAAAGGACGGCATAAAAATTCTGGGCAACGGCGAGCTTTCAAAGAAGCTGACCGTAAAGGCTGTAAAGTTTACGGCGGCGGCTCAGGAAAAAATTGAAAAGGCAGGCGGAAAGGCTGAGGTGGTGTAATTGAACGGAATGATCCAAGTCTTACGCAACGCATGGGTAGATACCCAGCTTCGCAAAAAGATTTTGTACACGCTGTTTATCATCGTCTTATTCCGCTTAGGCTCGTGCATTTTCGTTCCGTTTCTTGACAACACCGCAATAACAAACCTTATTTCGGGCGCTTCGCTTCTGAATTATCTCGATACGATGACGGGAGGCGCGCTTGGAAACGGAACTCTTCTGGCAATGTCTATCACGCCTTACATCAACGCGTCAATCATTATCCAGCTGCTCACCGTAGCCATACCACCGCTTGAAAAGCTCTCGAAAGAGGGCGAGCCGGGGCGTAAGAAGATCAACAAGATCACAAAGCTTGTCGCTCTGGCAATTGCGATAATGCAGGCAACCGCGTTCTATTTCACTCTCAGAAACGGAACAAAGGATTCAAACGGCTATCACGTTGATATTCTGAAATACGGCGAAGGCGCGGATATGTTTTCGCAGATATTGTCGGCAGTAACAATTGTCGCTTGCTTTGTGGCGGGCGCTTGTATGATAATCTGGCTGGGCGACAGGATCAACGAAAAGGGCATAGGAAACGGCATCTCGATGCTTCTGTTTGCGGGTATCGTGGCGCGTTTCCCCGACCAGATACAGACCTTTATAAGACTGTGTCAGCAGGATATGAAAAACCTTATCTTCGTCGCGATCGTTATTGTTATGTACGCGGTTATGATATGGTTCGTTATATTTATGACCAACGCCGAGCGCAGGATTCCCGTTCAGTACGCGAAGCGCGTCGTTGGACGCAAGATGTACGGCGGACAGTCTACGCACATTCCGATCAAGGTAGCAATGAGCGGCGTTATGCCTATCATTTTCGCTATGTCGATCATGTCGCTTCCGCAGACGATCTTGTTCTTCTTCGGAATAAAAGGCGACGGCTCAAGCGGAAACGACTTCTGGGAAGGCTTTGTAAGATTCTTCAGCCAGAGCTCGGTAGGCTACGCAATACTTTACTTTGTGCTGATAATCGCGTTTAACTATTTCTACGTTGCGATTTCGTACAATCCCATCGAAATAGCGAATAACCTGAAGAAAAACAACGGCGCTATCCCGGGCTACCGTCCCGGAAAGCCCACGTCGGACTTCATCTACAATTCGCTTAACAAGATCACTCTTTTCGGCGCGATATTCCTTGGCATAATCGCTATTCTGCCGATAATCCTCTCGTGGATAAACCCGAATTTCTCGGGAATCTCGCTCGGCGGAACAACACTGCTGATTATCGTCGGCGTTGCGCTCGAAACGGTTCGTTCGCTCGAAAGCCAGATAACGATGCGTCATCATCCCGGCTTTCTGGATTAAATCGTCAGTTCTTGGTTTGGCTTAAGGCCCGCGAAAACGGGCTTTGAGCCGACCTTACGAGTAAGTCAGGAGAGTAACTTATGAACATGATATTCCTTGGCGCACCCGGCGCCGGCAAAGGCACACAGGCAGAGGTTGTCTGCAAGGAGCTTAACATTCCCGCGATCTCTACGGGAAATATGCTTCGCGAGGCGGTTAAAAATTCCACTGAGGCGGGACTTAAGGCCAAGAGCTTTATGGACGCGGGCGAGCTTGTCCCCGACGAGGTAGTGATCGGTATTCTTAAGGATAGGATAGCACAGCCCGACGCAAAGAACGGTTTTATTTTAGACGGTTTTCCGAGAACCGTAGAGCAGGCTGAGGCTCTTGAAAAAATGGGCGTTGAGATCGACAAGGTCGTTGAGATCGATGTTTCGGACGAGGCAATAACCGCCCGTATGAGCGGAAGAAGAGTGTGCGAGGGCTGCGGAAACTCATATCATATCGAGTACAAGCCCACAAAGACCGAGGGAATTTGCGACGCCTGCGGAGCAAAGGTCGTACAGAGAATCGACGACAAGCCCGAAACAGTGCAGGCGCGCTTAAAGACCTACCACGAGAAAACCGCTCCTCTTAAGGACTACTACGCAAAGAGAGGAAAGCTTGTGACGGTCCAGGGGCAGAATGAGATAGCTGAAACATCACGTCTTACGCTTGCGGCGATCAAGGGCTGAAAACATGATATCAATCAAAAACCCGACCGAGCTTAAAGGAATGATGGCGGCGGGAGAGCTTGCGGCGCAGGCTCTGGCTCTCGCGGGAAAGAACGCCGTGGCGGGAATTTCCACATGGGAGCTTGACAAGATAGTCAACGACTACATCGTTTCTCACGGGGGAAGCTGTCCCTGCAAAGGGTACGGCGGATTTCCGGGGCATAACTGCTTTTCTGTAAACGAGGAGCTTATCCACGGGATCCCGAATAAGAAAAAAATCCTGAGGGAAGGCGACATTTTATCCTGTGATATCGTCGCCGAGCTTAACGGATATATGGGCGACAACACCAAGACCTTCGCTGTCGGAAATGTTTCCGACGAGGCGAAGCGGCTTATGAAGTTTACCGAAGAGGCTCTTTACAAGGGCATCGAAAAGGCGGTTGCGGGAAACCGCGTGGGCGATATTTCTAACGCTATTGAAACTCACGTCAAAAGCGGAGGGTATGCCGTCGCGGAAAAGTTTATCGGTCACGGCATAGGACGCGAGATGCACGAAGACCCCGAGGTCCCTAACGAGGGAAGGGCGGGGCGCGGTCCGCGACTGATGCCGGGAATGACTATCGCGATAGAGCCGATGGTAAACTCGCATTTTCAAAACGTGAAAATTTTAGGCGACAAATGGACGGTCGTAACGACCGATGGCAGTCTCTCGTGCCACTTTGAGCATACTGTCGCGATAACAAGCGGCGAGGCTGTTATACTGACATTGGAGCATCACTGAAATGGACATTAAAGCGGGAAGTGTTGTTTTAAGTCTTGCGGGTCATGACAAGGGCAGGGCTATGGTTGTCACCCAAATCGACAGCGAAGTTGTTTTCGTTGCCGACGGCAAAGAGCGAAAGCTTGAAAAGCCGAAAAAAAAGAACAAAAAACACGTTCGTCCGACTCATCAGGTCATAGAACTGAGTGAGCTGACGGACAAAAGGCTGAGGCGGACATTAAGGGAAATGGCTACGCGCACAGAGGAGTGAATATTTTGTCTAAAGAGGACGTAATTGAGGTTGAGGGAACGATTCTTGAGGCTTTGCCGAACGCGCAGTTCAAGGTGGAGCTTGTAAACGGACACCAGATTCTGGCACATATCAGCGGAAAGCTCAGAATGAACTATATCCGCATTCTGCCGGGAGATAAAGTGACCGTGGAGATGTCGCCCTACGACCTTACCAAGGGCAGAATCACCTGGCGCGCAAAATAATTCGCGTCAGCAGGTATTTAAGTTGAATTTAGGAGGGCATTACGATGAAAGTCAGACCTTCGGTTAAGCCCATGTGCGACAAGTGCAAGGTAATAAAGCGCAAGGGCAAGGTTATGGTTATTTGTGTTGAACCCAAACACAAACAAAGACAGGGTTAAGGAGGATAAATTATGGCAAGAATTGCAGGCGTGGATCTGCCAAAGGAAAAGCGCGTAGAGATCGGTCTTACCTATGTATACGGCATTGGCAGAAAATCCGCAAATGATATTCTGGCAAAGGCGGGAGTAAATCCCGATACCCGCGTTAAGGATCTAACGGACGACGAGGAGTCGAAGATCCGCGAGGTTATTGACAAGGACGGCTATGTGGTAGAGGGCGACCTCAGAAGAATGGTAGCTCTCAACATCAAGCGTCTTGTGGAAATAAACTGCTATCGCGGTCAGCGTCACCGCAAGGGACTTCCCGTTCGCGGTCAGCGCACCAAGACAAACGCCAGAACTCGCAAGGGTCCCAAGAAGACCATTGCCAACAAGAAGAAGTAAGGAGGCGTAATTAAATGGCACAGCAGAAAAAGCAGGTTATCCGCAGACGCCGTGAGCGCAAGAACATTGAAAACGGTCAGGCGCACATTCAGTCGTCTTTCAACAACACTATCGTTACTATCACAGACCTTCAGGGAAACGCTCTTTCGTGGGCGTCGGCAGGCGAGCTTGGTTTTAAGGGCTCGAGAAAGTCTACTCCCTTCGCGGCTCAGTCGGCGGCTGACGTAGCGGCAAAGGCTGCAATGGAGCACGGACTCAAGACCGTTGAGGTATATGTAAAAGGGCCCGGACAGGGACGCGAGGCGGCTATCAGAGCGCTTCAGACCGCGGGACTCGAAGTTAAGCTCATCAAGGACGTAACACCCATTCCCCACAACGGATGCCGTCCCCCCAAGAGAAGAAGAGTATGATCGCTGTTCTCTTGTTGTTTGATAAGCGAGAGGAATGAAGGAAGTTTTAAAAGCTGAGCGCAACGTTTGCTTGGCGTCGGAATTGTTTCCGATACAGTTTAAATTAACGGAGGATTTTTATTATGGCAGTAAATCGCGACCCGATTTTGAAAAAGTGCAGAAGTCTTGACATCAGCCCCGCTGTTCTGGGCTACTCGGAAAAGAAGAAGTCTATAAGATTTCAGAAGGACGGCGCCCGCCGCAAGAAGGTTTCCGAATACGGTCAGCAGCTGAAGGAAAAGCAGAAGCTCAAGTTTATCTACGGCGTTCTTGAAAAGCAGTTCTATCACTATTATGAGCTTGCTACCAAGGAAGAAGGTATCGCGGGCGAAAACCTTATCAGACTGCTTGAAAGCCGTCTTGACAACATCGTTTTCAGAATGGGACTGGCTATAACACGCCGCGAGGCTCGTCAGCTCGTATCTCACGGTCATTTCTGTGTGAACGGCAAGAGAGTTGATATCCCCTCTTACAGAGTTAAGGTAGGAGACGTTATCTCTCTGCGCGAGAAGAGCAAGAAGAGCAAGAAGTTCGAGCAGATCGAAGAAGTAGCAGGAGGAAGACTTACTCCTATGTGGCTTGAAGTTGACAAGGAGAAGCAGACCGCTAAGGTAACGCGCTTGTTCCAGCGTGACAGCGATCTCGATTATGAGATAGCTGAGCACCTGATTATCGAGCTGTATTCTAAATAATTGCCAAAGCCGGTTCATAACGGATCGGCGCAGAGCATACAGATATTTAGTGCAGTTATTTTTAATTCATACCGTGATATTTCGTTTAGAGTCAGGACTATTTGTCAATACTGCCGTTATAGCGGCATAGCGGTGTGATTTAAAATTAACAGGAATACAGACAGAGGCTTTTCCGACAACAGCGGACGGTTTCGGCAGTTTATCGGAAAAATGTCTCCATGTGCGCAAAAAGGATAATTGACAAGCGGCAGAGCGTTTTTCGCTTTGCGGACAAGACAAGCGGGAGGGTTACCAATGCTTGAAAAAATCGAAAAGCTCAACATCGAGACCTCGAAGCAGAGGTCTGACGGCACCTATGGAATGTTCGTTCTCGAACCGCTTCAGACAGGGTACGGAAACACACTCGGCAACAGCCTGAGAAGAGTGCTTCTTTCATCTCTGCCGGGCGTTGCGGCAACGTCTGTGAAGATTGACGGAGTTCAGCACGAATTTTCCACTATCCCGGGCGTTAAAGAAGACGTTACGGAGATTATTCTCAATATCAAAGGGCTTAGAGCTAAGATGTACGGCGAGGCTCCCAAGACCATTTACATCGAATCCGAAGGCGAGTGCGAGGTAACGGCGGGCGATATCAAAACCGACAGTGAGGTTGAGATACTTGACCCGGGTATGCACATCGCGTCGCTCGGAGCAGGCGCAAAGCTCTATATGGATATCACGCTTGACAGAGGAAGAGGCTATGTTTCCGCCGAGCAGAACAAACAGCAGCTCCCGCCCGTTATAGGCGTTATTCCGATCGACAGCATCTACACACCTGTTCTCAAGTGCAACTATACGGTTGAAAACACCCGCGTAGGACAGAAGACCGACTATGAAAAGCTCATAATCGAGATATGGACTGACGGAACGATTTCCGCAAAGGAAGCCGTTTCATACGCGGCGAAGATCCTTATTGAAAGGCTCAATATGTTTGCCGAGCTTTCTGACGAGACCAATCCTCAGGAGCTTATGGAGACAAAGGAAGAGAGCCGCAAGGACAAGGTTCTTGAAATGACGATAGAAGAGCTCGAGCTTTCCGTTCGTTCGTTCAACTGCCTTAAGAGAGCGGGAATAAACACAGTCGAGGATCTTGTAAACAAGTCGCCGGAGGATATGATGAAGGTCAGAAACCTCGGCAAGAAGTCCTTCGACGAGGTCAAGGCAAAGCTTCAGTCGCTTGGCTGCGACCTTATGAGTTCGGACGAAAACAAGTAACTGTCCGGAAAATGAGTTTCACCGAAAGGAGAAAATAAAATGCCAGGTTCAAGAAAGTTAGGAAGAGCAAGCGACCACAGAAAGGCGATGCTCAGAGGAATGGTTACTTTTCTGCTCGAAAACGGTAAGATCGAAACTACCGTGACCCGCGCGAAGGAAGTTCGCGCCGAGGCGGAAAAGATGATAACCCTCGGTAAGGCAAATACACTTCACACAAAGCGTCAGGTCTTTTCGTATATAACCAAGGAGGCTGTAGCGAAGAAGGTATTTGACGAGATCGCTCCGAAGTACTCTGACAGAGCGAGCGGTTACACAAGAATTTATAAGATCGGCCCCCGCAGAGGCGACGCGGCTGAAATGGCGATAATCGAGCTTGTTTGATAAGCGCTTTAACAATCGAACCCCCGGAATTAAGGAGTGTGTGATACAGAAGTATCGCACGATTCGAGCAACAGCGTTTGGCAACATTCCACATCTGGAACGTATTGCCAAAGGCGGCTCGCCTTTCCGGGGGTTTTATTATTAAAAGTATCTCAATGAAATTTTTTTAATAAGCGGCATATTTCTGTTGAAAATTAGGCCACAATATGCTATAATAAAAATGTATATCATTTTAATCTTATTTTACGGAAAGGAATTGCTGTGCGTACTGAGTTTTTAGGAAAGAGCTGCCCTGTATGCAGAGCCGCTTTTAAAGATAACGACAACGTTGTGGTTTGTCCGGTTTGCGGCACTCCTCATCATCGGGAATGCTACCTTAAGGAAAATAAATGCGGCGTGGAAAGTTTTCATTCGGAGGGCTTTGTCTGGAAGGGTTACCTGCCCGATGAGAAAATACCTTTACAGGCGCCGGAAAAAGAAGAGACCGCCGAAAACAACGGGCAGTTTTCCGAAATACCGGAAGGCTTGGGCGGATTTGATCCGGTAGCGGACTTTCTACACCGGGTAGGCGACAAGACCGTAGGCGAGGACGGCGTAAGCATGAAGGAGCTTACAACGTTTGCGTCAAGCTCGATATTTCACTATGAGCAGGCTTTCAGGGTTTTTCGCAGTGGAAAAGGCGAGAAAAAGCGCAGAACGTTTTTCAATATCTGTTCGGGATTTTTGGCGCCGACCTTTCAGTTTTACAGGAAAATGGACGCGTTAGGAGCGCTGTTGATAGTAATAATGCTTTTGCCGACGCTGTTTATGGCAATGAATGGAGGAACCGGTGCAGACAGCGGTTCGATCTATTTTTTCTTTAATATTCTCAGCATCACCCAGCAGATATTGCTTTGTCTTTTCGGAGACTATATCTACTATCGTCACGCGGTAAGGCAGATACTGAAAATACGCGAGGACTTCAAGGAAAACACGGATTCTTATGAATACTACGCGGCGCTTAAAGAAGCAGGCAG
Organism: Oscillospiraceae bacterium; assembly: GCA_022508885.1. Classification (GTDB taxonomy): domain Bacteria; phylum Bacillota; class Clostridia; order Oscillospirales; family Ruminococcaceae; genus CAG-115. The sequence goes on from JAFLUG010000017.1 coordinate 11,786, forward strand.
GCCGTCGTTTTTAAGAGCGACAGTCGGAACGCTTGTCTATGTTTTGGCGGTATATCTTATATTGCTTATACCGGGAACCTGATATAAAAATGATTGATGTAAAGCTATGATTAAAAGACTTGAAAAATTCTATGCTTCTTTTGGCGACAGAGGCGTTATGTTCTGCATTTACGCTCTTACGCTGGTTATAAACGTGCTTTTTACAATAAGCGTTGAGCTTCCGTCCGTCTTTACGGCTGAAATAAGCTCGGCGGGCGCGGCGGCGTTTTATTCGGGAAAAGACTGGGGCGCGCTTTTGCGGACTATTGGCATAGACGGTTATGTTCAACAGCTTTTGTACGCACCGATATTCAGCCTGTTTAATACACCGTATTCCATTTACAAGGCCATGCTTGTTGAAAACGCCATCATCATAAGCTTTGTGCCGCTTATAGCATATCATCTTGCCGCGAAGATAGGCATTGTGAGAGTATCGAGAAAGCTTATGTGCGCGCTGTGCGGCGGCATGTATGTTACATACATCGCAAACTCAAAGCTTATCTGGAACAATGTCGCGGCGGCGCTGCTTACATGGGTCCTGGCGTGGTGTATATTTGCGGCATGGGACAAGAAAAACCGCTATACAAGATTTGTAACGTCAGCGGTGACGGGTTTTTTGTGCGCACTGGGTTATGCCGCGGACAGACGTATGATAGTCGTCGCGGCGGCGGTGGTGCTTACCGCGGTTATCGCGAAATTCGGCTTTAAAGAGCGTATATTTAATCTCCCGGTATTGGCGGTATCGCTGGCGGCTTCGTTTGTCGCGGAGCATTTCGCGCGGCTTCTTGTTACGCAAAACGTTACAACCGGCACGGACGATATACTTCCGCCGTTGTTTTCGGGCAGCGCGGGCGGAGGCTTTTGGGGGAGATTTTTCGGCGAGAGTTACGCGTTTATGACCGAAAGCGTCGGAATGGGCGCAATAGCCTTTGCGGCATTCGGCTCAATAATCGCGGTCTATATCAGGGAATGCGTAAAAAATAAGCCGAGTATCCGTGATGACAACACAAAAGTATACGAGGCGGTAAAGCATAAATACAGCGTAAGAACGGCTGTTTTCGGCCTGTTTGAATGCACGGCGGCGCTGCTTTCAATTGTTGCATTTTCGCTGTTTATGTTCTGCGGAGAAACGGCGGGTTATTCGGAAATATGCACAGGGCTTGATTACATAGCCCCGCTTGCGGTATTCTTTACGCTTGTGTTTATCGTGCTGTACGGGCTGGACCTGCACAAGCTGTTTGTTTCAGTCGGGATATACAGTCTGATATGCGCCGCGTTTTCGCTTACTTACTATCACAGCGGTTCTTTCGCGAATGGGTCTAAGATAGTTCCGATGCTTCCGTTCAGGATAGGCGAGGAGCTTTCGGAAGAGCTTACGGGAAGCAGTTTTATCATAATGTCCTCGTGCGTGTTTTCGGTCTTCGCTCTGTTGATCGTAATAACGGCCTGCTCGAGAAAGCGCTTTATGAAAATTATTATGGTGGGAATGTACGGGATAATGATCTACAACACCATTTATGTCGGCTTTCACTATCTTCCCGAAGCCGCGGCGATCTACGCGGAAAAAACCGCCCCGTACAAAGACGTTTCGGCTTTGCTGTATAACAACGTCCACTCGCCGATGATAATCGTAGCTTATGACAGCGACAACTCAAGAGCGCTTGCGGGGATGATACAGTTTTTGAATTACGATACAAAGGTGTCGATCATGAAAGAAGGCGACAAGGTTCCCGAGTCGTGTCTGCTGATAGCGGAAAACGGAGTTACCGCACCGTTTGACGGAGGCTCTTATGACGTTGTGGGACGCACGGACAGCTATACGGTCTATGCCTACGGCGAAAGCGCGCGGGATTTTATCCGTTACAGCAGTACCGCGAGCGGCGACAGCTTATGACAGGTTGATTATATGGAAAAGTTCAGCTTAGGAAAGATAAATATGCTTGTGTCGGACGACCACCGCTTCGGTACGGACGCGTTTTTGCTGGCGAAATACGCGGACGTTCACAGAAATTATACGGCGTGCGATCTGTGCACGGGCTGCGGGATAATTCCGCTGATCTTCTGCAAGAAAGAACCGCCGAAAAAGATCTACGCGGTCGATATCCAGGAGGAAGCGATAGGGCTTCTGAAAGCCACGATTGACGAGAATGACCTTGGCAAGATCATAGAGCCTGTTCTCGGCGATCTGAGGGAAATGCCCAACGGGCAGATCGCGCACGAAAGCGTGGACTTGGTTACTGTAAATCCTCCGTACATGACATCGGGCTCGGGATATGAAAAGCTGTCGCGCGCGCAGGCTGTCGCGAGACACGAGCTTATGTGCTCGATAAACGACGTGTGTAAAACCGCCTCGGCGCTTCTGAAATACGGCGGGCTCATCAAAATGTGCCACAGACCCGAGCGGCTTTCCGACGTTATCTGCGCGATGAGAGAACATAACCTCGAGCCGAAAAGTATTACGTTTGTACAGAACATTGTCGGAGAAAGGCCGTGGCTGTTTCTGATAAGCGGAAAAAAGGGAGCAAACGCGGGAATGAATGTCGAAAAGCCCATTATACTGAGAAACTCGGACGGCTCTTATACGGAGGATTATCTGTGTCTTTATGATTGAGTTTGGAAAGCTTTCGGTCGTAGCAACGCCGATAGGAAATTTTTCGGATTTTAGTCCGCGCGGGATAGAGACCCTTCAGAACGCGGACTTTATCGCCTGCGAGGACACCCGCATAAGCGCGAAGCTCCTCGGGAAATTCGGGATAAAAAAACCGCTTTTGTCATACTACAAGCCAAAGGAGCAGGAAAAAAGCGGGAAGATAATCGAGCTTCTGCTTGAGGGAAAAGACATCGCGCTTATTTCCGACGCGGGTATGCCGTGTATTTCCGACCCGGGATATATTTTGGTAAAAAAGTGTTATGAAAGCGGAATAGTCGTGGAGACAGTCCCGGGATGTAACGCGGCGGTCTCGGCAGTTTCGGTAAGCGGGATAGACGCGGCGAGGTTTGTTTTCGAGGGCTTTCTGCCGGTTGAAAAAAAGGAAAGAGCCGAGCGTCTGAATGAAATAAAAGTACTTTCTCACGCGGTAGTTTTCTACGAGGCTCCGCACAAACTCAAGCAGACGCTTTCCGACTTAATTGAATTTCTGGGCGGAGAACGAAACGCCGCGATCTGCCGCGAGCTTACGAAAATTTACGAGGAAACGGTGCGCGGAACGCTCAGCGAGCTTGACCGCTATTACAGTGAAAACGAGCCGCGCGGAGAATTTGTCATTGTGGTGGAGGGCAAAGAAAATAAGCGCGAAAAGCTTTCGCTTTCCGACGCTGTGAAAATAGCGCGGGAATTGGTCGAAAACGGCGAAAAGCCAAACGCGGCCTGTAAAGAGGCGGCGGAAATAAGCGGTATTTCAAAGCGCGAGATATACAGCGCGCTTTTGGACAATAAATCTAAGTAATTCAGGCTGTATATAAACCCTAAAAAACTACACAATAGTCGAGCGCGAAATTTCAAAAATCAGCGCGAAAGCGGAACGAAGCGTAGTATATTGAGCATTTCGCGCTTGGATAGCACACCGCGCAGCGGTGTGCGGTTTTGAAATTTCAAATTTAAATAAACACTGCCAAAACAACGTTTTTGGGTTTTCTACAGTCCGGTAATTATCAGTTTGAAAGGAGTATTATATGAAAAAAGAAAAAGGACAGCTTGGCGCGGTAGCTAAATTAGCGGTTCCTATTATCGGCGCGGTCATTGTTGTGGCGGCGGCGGTCGCGTACATCTGCTTAAAGCTTGCGGACGAGATGCGCTACAACGAAAAGTGGAAGGATTACGACGACTGCGGCTGGCACTGACAGGGGCTCAGACGGTCGATAAGCCCCATCTGCGTCGTCACCGCTGTCACGGGTAGCCTTTGTGGCTTTTGGTGTTAATTATTTTGCTTCGTTAAAAAGGAGAGCGCTATGATTTTTCGCGAGTTTAAAGCGGAGGAAAACGGCTGGGTGACAGTGTTTTACACTGGCACATGGAAAAGCAGCTGGGATTTTATGCTTGACGCGGTCCAGAACATTGTTGAGGATTTCGGAGGGAATTTACAGAAAGTCGCGTATTCCGAGCTTGCGGTTCAGGGCGCGGAGGACTTCGATGTCCTCGCCGAGGTAAAATCACACGGCGGAAAGCTGCGCGAGTGCGAAGCCCTGAAAACGGAGCGCGGAGTGCTTTCGGCGGCGGGGATAAGCGCTGTCATGGAGTGTCCGTTTCAGCTTGTGTTCTTCAATCAGTCCGCAACTGTAAGGCTCGATTCTCCGCAGAAAAAGTTTTTTGACGAGCACGGAGAGCACGTTTTCGACAATTACCTTAACTCGGTCGAGATAAAGGCCTACTGCAAAGGAGCCGTCCGCAGGTCGGAAGGCACCTTGGCTCAGCCTTTCAAAATTTTGCCGCAATAATATTCCGATGGTCGAAAAAATTAAACTCCCCGACGGCAGAGAGCTTTGCTATGAGCTTACGAGAAAGCGCGTCAAAAACATAAATTTCCGCGCGAAGGCAGACGGCGTTGTCGCCGTTTCCGCAAGCCCGAGGGTTTCAAAGAAATACGTCGAGCAGTGTCTTAAAGACCGCGCGGATTTCTTTTTCAGGGCGTTTGAGCGGCTTGAAGCGCGTGAAAAGGCTTCGGAGATAAACACAAGCAGCGTGCGCTGGCTCGGAAAGACGCTTCCCGTAACAGTTGCGGAAAGCCCGCACGAGACCGCCATTTTTTATGAGGAAGAATGCCGCGTTTTCACGAGAGACAACAGCGCGGAAAACGTAAAGCTGCTTATTGACAAAGCGATATCCAAGTGGTTTGAAAGCGTCTGTGTGCGGTTGAATGAAAAGGTTCGCGCCGAGCTTAAAGCGAAAGGTTATGACCCTCCCGCCGCCGTTATAGCCATAAAGGATATGAAGTCGCGCTGGGGGAGCTGTTCTTACACACGCGGGCGCATCTCGATAAATCTGCGGCTTGCGGCTTATCCGCTTGAAACGGTGCTGTCGGTTTTATGGCACGAATACGCGCATTTCTGGCATCACGACCACTCGGACAATTTTTACCGCTTTCTGCTTGAGATGTATCCCGAATATCATAAGCACAACAGCGTGTTGAAACAGGTTTGAAAAGGAGAGCCTTTCAGATGTTTAAAAACGTGTTTTTCGACCTCGACGGAACACTTACGGATTCGGCAGAGGGAATAATAAACTCCGTCGAGTACGCTCTCAAAAGGCTCGGCATAACCGATTATAAGCGAAGCGAGCTTTATCGCTTTATCGGTCCGCCGCTTTCGGACTCTTTCGCGGAATTTTTCGGACTTTCCGAGGAAAAATGTAAAGAGGGAGTACGGCTTTACCGCGAGTATTTTTCCGAAAAGGGGATATACGAAAACAAGCTCTACGACGGTATACAAGAGCTTCTGCAAAAAACAAAGCAGGCGGGGATGACGCTTGTGCTCGCCACCTCAAAGCCGCAGGAGTTTGCCGAGGAGATACTCAGATATTTTGATATCGCGAAGTATTTTGATTTTATCGCCGCGGCGGAAATGAACGGCAAGCGAAACCGAAAACAGGATATCATAAACTACGCGCTGGAGATAAGCGGCGCAGCGCCGAAGCAAACCGTTATGGTCGGAGACAGAAAGTTCGATGTTCTCGGGGCGAAGTCCGTCGGCATTGCTTCAATAGGCGTTCTCTACGGCTTCGGAACCGAAGAGGAGCTTAAAGAAGCCGGCGCGGACTTTATCGCGAAAACGCCGGACGAGGTTTTTGGGCTTTTGATCGGCGCTGAATAAGCACATTGTATATATTTCACCGCAAAACAGCTTTGTTTTTCGGCAAAAAAGCTCTTGACGGGGCGTGGCTTTTGTAGTAAAATAACAATTGGATGATTAGATTAATCTGTTGAAGAGGAGATAATGGTCATGGAAAAGAAAATCGGCGTACTTACAAGCGGCGGCGATGCGCCCGGAATGAACGCGGCGGTAAGAGCCGTTACAAGAACCGCTATCTATAAGGGCTTTAAGGTTATCGGTATACGCAGAGGCTATAACGGTCTGCTTAACCGCGACATGGTAGAGCTTAAGGTAAGAGACGTTTCGGATATAATCCAGCGCGGCGGCACGGCGATTTTCACTGCCCGCTGTCCCGAATTCAAGGAGTGGGCAAACGTAGAAAAAGCGGCTAAGATATGTAAAGAAGAAAATATGCAGGGCGTTGTGGTCATCGGCGGCGACGGCTCGTTCAGAGGCGCGGCGGATCTGTCAAAGGCGGGAGTTCCGTGCGTGGGTCTTCCCGGAACTATTGACAACGATATTCAGTGCTCCGAGTACACCATCGGATACGATACCGCTATGAACACCGTTATGCAGATGGTAGACAAGCTGCGTGACACCAGCCACTCACACGACCGCTGCGCGGTAGTTGAGGTAATGGGAAGACACGCGGGTCATATCGCTCTCAGCACGGGTCTTGCCTGCGGAGCGACGTTTGTTCTTGTTCCCGAAGTCAAGTGGGATATAAGAGGCGTTATCGATAAAATTCTCGAGGAAAGAGGCACCGGCAAAAAGCAGTTTATCATCGTGGTTGCCGAGGGCGTAGGAAATACAAACGAGATAGCAAAGCTGATTGAAACAGGCACCGGCATTGAGTCGAGAGCGACTATCCTCGGTCATGTTCAGCGCGGCGGAAGCCCCACGGTACGCGACAGAGTCGTGGCGGCGGAAATGGGCTACTATGCGGTCGAGCTTCTCGAAAAGGGGATAGGAAACAGAGTTGTCGGCTTGAAGGACGGAAAGGTTTACGACGTTGATATTCAGGATGCTCTTTCGATGAAGAAGCCCTTTAACGAAAGACGATACAAGATTTGTAACGAGATCAACTTCTGATTTCGTACAATATAAAAAAATAATTCAAAACAGAGTAGAAGGTTTCGCGTTAAGTGCCGCCTGAACGGAGAGTTGTCGGGCGGACGAAAAGCAAATGTGTTTAAGTTCATAAAATTGAGCAGATCTCGGGTTGTCGAGAAGCCCTCAGATGCGCGAAAGCCGTACTGCGACTAGCCTTTGTGGCTGTCGCGGTGCGGCTGACAAAGCAGATGAGGGTTTATCGACAGCCTAAGGCACAGACGCTTGCGGTGGAGCTTTCGCATCTCGCTGTACATAACCGAATAGAAGCCGCTGTGCTTGTTTATTCTTTTGTGTATGACGAAAAGGAGGATAAGACAATGGCTTTTTTTGGTAGTTTTAAAAAATCGGCGGCGGAGCTTAAGGATATACGCTGCCTGGTAGTCACGGCAATGCTTATCGGGTTGGACCTGGTGCTGAAGTTTTTTCTGAACCTCAACCTAACCGATGAGCTGAAGATCAGCTTCGCGTTTGTGGCAATAGCTTCGATAGGAATGCTTTACGGACCGACGGTAGGGGCTATTGCGTGCGTTATCACCGATATTGTGGGATTTATGATAAAGCCCTCAGGCACGTTTAATCCGCTGTTTACATTGGTTGAGGTCGCGGGCGGAGTGCTGTACGGACTGTTTTTATACAACTTTTCTCCCGTAAAGCCCGACGTGGAAAGTCCGAAGGCGTTCTTCAAGAGCATTCTGGAAAATTGGGTCTCGGCGCTGAGGATAGTCCTTGCGAAAATTACTGTTGCGGTCGTTTGCAACCTTATCATGACTCCGCTGTTTCTTACTTTCCAGAAACAGCTTGAGGCAAGCGATTTTACTCCCGCGGTATTCTGGGCGGGCTTTATCTCGCGGATAAGCACGCGTCTGATAAAGAATGCGATAGAAGTTCCCGTGCATATACTGATACTTATGCTGACCCTGTTCCCTATCATGGCGGCATACAAGGCGATTTTCAGACAGCACAAATCGGCTACATGACCATAGAGTAACAAATCAACAAATTACATCAATAGAAAGCATTCAGAAAGGCAATTTTATGAGAAAGCTTGGATTTATCGGCGTCGGAAATATGGGCGGCGCGATCATCAGAGGAATAAACGGAAAGCTCGGAAACACCGCTGTTTTCGCGTATGACGCGGACCCGAAAAAAATAAGCGGGCTTGGAGTTTTCGGCGCTACCGCGGCGACAGGCGTATCCGACATTTCGGAAAAGTGCGACTATATCGTGCTTGCGGTAAAGCCGCAGCAGCTTGACGGGGTATTGGCTGAGATAAAAGCGGCAAACAACAAGGATGCTGTTCTTATTTCAATTTGCGCGGGGATTTCCGCCGAGTATATCCGCGAGCGTACTTTTGCAAACGCAAAGGTCGTGCTTGTTATGCCCAACACGCCGATGATGCTCGGTGAGGGCGCGTCGGCGATAAGCAAAGGCGAGGGCGTTTCGGACGACGAGTTTGAGTTCGCGAAGAAAATAATAGGTTCCTGCGGTATAACCGAAACTATCCCTATGGACAAGATGAAGGAAATAATCGCGGTAAACGGAAGCTCTCCCGCGTTTATATATCTTTTCGCAAAGAGCTTTGTCACCTATGCTGAAAGCGTCGGCATAGACAAGGACGCGGCTTTGAGACTCATCTCGCAGTCGCTTGTAGGCTCGGCAAAGATGATGACAAGCGGACAGATGACGATAGACGAGCTGATAAAGCAGGTATCAAGCCCCGGAGGAACGACCCTTGCGGGTCTTCAGGAGCTTTATGACGGAAAAATGCTCGAATGTGTGATACACGCCTGCGAGGCCTGCACAAAGAGAGCTTATGAATTGGGTGAGGAGAAGAAATAATGGTAGTTATCGAACTTGAAAACGGAAAGAAGATCAAACTCGAGCTTTACCCCGAAAAAGCTCCAATCACGGTAGAAAATTTTCTTAAGCTCGTAAAAGAGGGCTTTTATGACGGACTGATATTTCACCGCGTTATCAAGGGCTTTATGATACAGGGCGGCGACCCCGAGGGCACGGGAATGGGCGGCGCGAAGGAAAAGATAAAGGGAGAATTTTCCTCAAATGGCGTTCCCAATGATCTAAAGCACACCCGCGGCGTTATTTCCATGGCGAGGTCTATGAACCCCAACTCCGCGTCGAGCCAGTTTTTCATCATGCACAAAGACGCTCCGCACCTTGACGGACAGTACGCGGCATTCGGAAAGGTCGTGGAGGGGATAGAGGCGGTTGACGAGATAGCCGAATCCAAGACGGATTACAGCGACCGCCCTCTTAACGATATAAGAATGAAAAAAGTCTATATCGAGGAATAATATTAAAAATCACCCATCTGATACACATGGGTGATTTTGTTTATAATACTACAGCAGCAGGAATTTGTACAAAATCCACAAATATAAAGCTCAAAATTTGTCGCACCGCCAATTGTTTTCGTGATTTATATCGGTTTTGTTAATTGTTGCTATTGACAAATTATGATTTTTATAGTATTATTTAATAATAGGGGGATTGTCTCCGTTTGCGGATTTCCCCGACAATACAAAAGGATTTACGTCCCGGTTAGATGAGGTTTGAAAAATGCAGTTTGGCAGCGTTGAGTTTTTTAAGGTTTTGATAAAAACCGTGCTTGCAATATTTTTTTTCGTGCCGCTTGCCGCTGCGATCGTGTTTGCTGTGCTTTTTTTCAACGGGCAAAAAGAGCTTTCTGACACCAAAGCCGAAAACGAGAGCATAAACTCCGCCTACGAGGTCCTTTCGGGAAAAAAGGCGGGCGACGCTGAAAGCTTTTGTGAGATTTTTGAAAGAAGCGGCGTTTCGTATACCGATCTGATAAAACATATAAACCAGAGAAAGACGCTTGCTGTTGAGGATTTTTACGGGATACTCTCCGGCGCCGGCGTTTCCGATAAGGATATCATAAACGTTGTCGTAAAAAAAGACAAGGTAGGCGCGTGGGAGCTGTACGAGATAATGTCCGCAAACGGCATATCCGATACGGACCTTATCACGGTCGTTGCCGCGAAGAACAGCGCTACTGCCGAAGAATGCTATGAGATATTGGCCGCCGCGGGTATGACGGATAAGGAGATCATTGACTACATAACAAAAAAGAACGATCCTTCGGGCGGTTCTCAGAGCTCTTCGGACTCTTCAAGCTCCTCCGGTTCGTCCGGCGGCAGTCCGGTAGAGACAAACCCCTACACAAGCCTTTATCCCGATATGTATGTGACCGCTCCGCAGAATTATGTAAGAGAGAACAGCACCGTCTATCTTACCTTTGACGACGGTCCGTCAAGCAACACCGAAAACATTTTGCACTACCTCAAGAAATATAATATAAAAGCGACTTTCTTTGTCGTTCCTCAGAAAAACGACACCTGCTACGCGAGAATGAAGGCGATAGTCAACGCGGGACATTCTATCGGCGTTCACAGCGCGAGTCACGTTTATACGGATATCTATTCTTCGGTAGAAGCGTATCTCGACGATTTCCACGCAGCATGGGAAATGGTCTACGAGGCAACGGGGGTCAAAACCGAGATATTCCGCTTTCCCGGAGGCAGCGTAAACGACTACAACGGTGCTGTTCGCAACGCGATAATTGAGGAAATGACAAGACGCGGCTTCAGATATTACGATTGGAATGTTGACAGCTTAGACTCCGAGGGCGCGAATTGGACGACGATGTACAATCACGTTCTGAGCGAGGTAGCCAATAACAACGCCATAAATTTCCGCTCGGTCGTGCTTATGCACGATTCCGCGAGCAGAAGCAACACGGTTCTGGTTTTGGAGGACATTATAAAGGTTCTTGTGGACAGGAAATATAAAATCGATAAAATAAACAACAATACTACGCCGGTGCAGTTTACAGGGCCGTTTGCGTAAATAACACGTTGGAAAGGATATGCAATGGGAATTAAAGATAATTTTTCGCAGGCTGTCAGAGAACTCTGGAAAAAAGACAACGAACAGCCAAGCGCCCCTTCGGGTCCGTCGCAGCCGACGGAGCTTGACAAATATCTCAGACAGGACCAGGAAGCGGCTGATTTCACCAACGAACAGCCTGTGATCGCCGAGACGCCTGTTTCCGACGCACAGGCTTCGGCGGCGGGCTTTACTCAGGGCGCGGCTTCCGCGAATCCCGCGCAGGGCGCCCAGAATGCGCAGAGCTTTCAGGTACCGCTGGAGGTTCCGTATTTCCCGCAGGATCAGGCTTCGGGAACGTTTACTCCCGCGCAGGACAGTCCGATGAACAATCAGAACAACGCTCAGGGCGGATACGGCCCGGACGCGTCGGGCGTGAACAGAAACGCTCAGAATATTCAGAGCGATTTCGGGCAGAATGCGAATAGCGCGGCTCAGGGATCATACTCGCAGGGAGCTCCCGATGGCTATAATAATCAGGGCTTTGGCAGACCTGCCGCGGCTAATTTCGGACAGGGCTACGGCGGACAGGGCGGCGGTTTTGTTCCTCCCGCGCAGAACAATGTGCCAATGCAGGAAACGAACGAGTCGGAGGAGGTCACGGTTATTTCCAAAAATACCAGTATCGACGGAAACGTTCGTTCTCTCGCGAATATGCAGATCGACGGAAATATCAAAGGAAACGTTGAAACGACCAAAAATGTCGAGCTGAGCGGAAAGATCATCGGCGACATTACCTGCAACAATGCGGGAATGAATTCAGCGGCGATGCAGGGCAACGTTTCGCTCAAGGGCAGGATGAGAATGGACAGAGACACTATCCTTATGGGTGATTTATCCTCTCAGTATGCCGATATAAACGGAAGAATACGCGGAAAGCTCGATGTCGCGGGAAAAGCCGAGCTTAAGCGTGACGCTATCGTTTTCGGCGATATAAACGCTTCTACTATTGCCGTAACCGACGGAGCGGTAATTCAGGGTTATGTAAATACTACGTTTTTGTCCAAGGACGACAGCAGAAACGTATTCCCCGAGGCAATTTCCATTGACAGCAAGGAATGATCCGGAAAAATCGAACATATTAAAACGATACAGACCGCTTTTAAAGCGGAGGACCGCGCGCCTTTAAACCTTGGCACAAGATCGGGCGCGGCAGTTGCAGTCAATAAAATTTTATTCTATTAAACTATTAAAATTATTAAAGGACAGATATTATTTATGAGTGAAAACGGTACACAGAACAAAAGCAAGGCACCTCTTATAGCTACGATCGTTGTTGCGGTTTTGGCTTTAGCTGCGGTTATCGCGCTTATCATTGTGCTCAGTCTGCCGAAAGGAGACGATCAGCCTTCCGGAAACAGCGGTTTTTTGGTTACGAAAGAGTTTGAGCAGGAGTGTCAGTATGCCGCGCACGACCTGATAAGCCAGAGCTTTGAAGTCATGCGGCTGTTTGTTTTCGACGGGCTTACGTCTATCGGCGAGCCTTACGGAAACGAGCCGGAAGACGGCCTCTTCACAGTGGCTACGGAGTATAACAGCAAGTATACCACGCTTGAGGATATAGAGAATCTTGTAAGATCGACGTATACGGGCGGGGCGATTGAGACTGTTCTGCACAACGTTGACGGACACGCTCACACGATATACCAGAACCGCACGGTCTTAGTCGAGGCGGTATATGATGACGAGCCCGCACAGGGCGAGAGCAGACCGATGTACGTCGAGGACGAGGTGCTCGGCATAAGCGCGGAATTTGTTCCGAACCCCTCTAAAAAAGAACTCTGGGCAAATTGCAGCATTATGATCGTTCCGACAAGCGAGACCACCTGTGAGCTGACAGTTTATCTCGGCGGAGTTGATGAAAACACGGACTTGTCGGCGGTCGACCCGAATCATGTCGTAGAGCTTGAGATGGTGAAAACCGCGGACGGCTGGAGACTTACGGAATTTGTGTGCTGATTTGGGGCAGGTTGTGAATGCCGATGAAGAAAAATGAAAACCCGTTTGCGATTTACGCTAAGGTAAGTCAGATCGCTTTTGTCATCTTGGGTCCGCTGTTGTTTTTTATCGTAGGCGGGTATTATGTTGTAAAGCATTTTGAGCTTCCTCAGTGGGTAATGGGAGTTTGCGTCGCATTGGGGATCGTATTTATGATCGGCGGAGCGGTATCATATCTCGCTCAGCTTATAAAAACCTACGAAAAAAGCGACAAGCCCGCTCCAAAGGCATTTACAAGCTCAAAAAAAGACAACGATTATTACGACGATTATTCAAACAGATAACGGACGGAAGTATGTATGGGAAGAAGTTATGTTATGAAGAAAAACGAGCCGGTTTATGAGGAAATGCGTTCGCTTATGCCGTATTTCCTTATCATTTCGGGTATCTATCTTCTTATTACTGTTATTATCTGTTTCGCAAACGGCGGGGACTATTCTCTGCCGATAGGCGCGGTTTACGGCTGCGTTTTATCGGCGGCGAGTTTTTTTCTGCTTGGAAAAGCCTGTCAGGGGGCGGTTAAAAGAAGAAGCGAAAAATCCGCGCAGAATTATATGAGCGCTATGTACTGCGTTAGATATCTGGGGCTTTTTGTAATGTTGACAATCGGCGCGCTGGCGCCGTTTATAAGCCTTATCACATCGGTTATCCCGCTGTTTTTCCCGAGGATATCCATTATGATAAGAGCAATAAAAACAAAGGAGGAGTGATATATGCCGACAGTATTGGCTCTTGCTTCAGAGAGCGGTATTACCGTAAACGGGCCTCTGGTCGTAACGAGCTTCAACTTATTTGGCATAGACTTCAATCTGACGGAGAGCGTAATAGTTCAGTGGTTTGTAATACTTATACTGCTCATCGTCGTACTTATTCTTACGCACAATATGAAGGTTGTTCCCGAAACCAAAAGACAGGTGGCGGCGGAGTGGATCGTCGAGTTTTTCACATCGACAGTCGACGGAACCATGGGCGCCAAATACAGCAAGTACCGCCCATACTTTATGGCGCTGTTTTGCTTTATAATGATAAACAACCTTATGGGACTGCTGGGACTCAGAAACCCCACGGCGGACGTTTCCGTTACGGGAGCTTTCGCCATTATCACGTTCTTTATGGTTCAGGTAAACCGTGCGAAAACGGGAAAATTCAAGGGCTATATGAAAGCCTTTGTAGAACCTCTGCCGTTTATGTTGCCGTTTAACATAATCGGCGAATTTGCAAATCCTCTGGCACTTACGCTTCGTCTGTTCGGAAACATGGTCGCGGGCATCGTAATAGGTTCGCTTATCTATTTCGCGCTCGGAAACTTCGCGATCCTTATTCCCGCGGTCGCGTCGCTTTATTTCGACATATTCTCGGCAGTCATGCAGGCGTATATCTTCATTATGCTGTCGATGTCGTACATATCTTCGGCAGAGTGCGGGGATTGATTTATCACCCCGAAAGGGAAATGGTTAGGTAACTATCCTTAAAGGCTTAAGGATAAAATGCTCTGAAAAGAGCAAATTCATATTTATTCACGGAGGACAAATAAATGATGGAAGCAATGACACCCGAAACTATGAAAATTCTGGCTAACGCCATCGTACTCGGAGCATCGGCTCTCGGCGCAGGTACCGCTATGATAGCGGGTCTCGGCCCGGGTATCGGCGAAGGCTACTGCGGCGGTCAGGCAGTTGCCGCTATCGGCAGACAGCCCGAGGCGTCCGGCGCTATCACAAGAACAATGATCATCG
>JAFLUG010000170.1 GCA_022508885.1 Oscillospiraceae bacterium
TAACTTGCGGTAAAATGGTATTGTAATGCGGTAAAACGGGATTTGGGGAAAGTTGTCAAAAGCGTCCTCGCTCATTCAAATCCTGTCACTCAGACCAGCGGCGAGACGCCGCTCCCAAATCGTCCTGCACGTTGTTGCGGGACGATTTCTTTATATACTCAAATATAACAATTTTTCAGTAATCAGACGACGGGGAAAAGTCACATATCAAGCTCGCTCCGCGCAAAAATGCGGAGCGGTTTTATTGTTGCATCAATACAAGGAGAACAGACAGATGTACAGTGTTTCTTTCACCGGGCACCGGCCCGAAAAGCTTCCATATTTCAGCGAGGACGACCCGATGTGCGCGGATATGAAGCAAAGACTGAAGGCGCAGATTGAAAAGCTGATAGGCGAGGGTGCGGACAGCTTTTTCAGCGGTATGGCGCGCGGAGTGGATATATGGAGCGCTGAAATTGTAATAGAGCTTAAAAGCAAATATCCCGGACTTAAGCTTACAGCCGTTATTCCCTGCAAAGCGCAGACCAACAACTGGGACGAAAAAAGCGTTATCCGATACCGCAATATCTTAGAGCAATGTGATAAAGCAATTTACATAAGCGAAGAATATAATAAAAGCTGTATGCTCAAGCGCGACCGCGCTCTTGTTGATATGTGCGACGTGCTTGTCGCGGTTTTTGACGGAACAAAGGGCGGTACGAAATACACCGTGGACTACGCGAAGAAAAAGCACAAAAAAATTATTGTGATCCCGCCGATGTAAACTCAGCAAAAAACACCTTGTCCGAACTATTAAGGAGCGTGCGGTATAGAAGTATCACACGATTCGAGCAATAACCTTTGACAATGTTCCACGTGCGGAACGTATTGCCAAAGGCGGCTCGCCTTCGGACAAGGCGTTTTTTTATAAAAGATTGAACTTATTAGCCGAGATATTCTTTAAGCGCTTTGAGAATCGCGCTTGAGTCGTTTATTCCGAGGTCATACACCGACTGCAATTTATCGGGGTCTTTTTCGATCCTGCTTATTTCGGGAGTGCGCGAGGGACGTATCACAAACGCTTTCCCCTCATTCTCCCACTGCCCGAGCTTTTCGACAGAACGGTTGTACTGCTCGTGGCGTTTAAGCATTTTTTCGGCGATCTTGGGATACTTCATTCCGTACAGCTTTATCGCCTTATTCATAGGCTTTTTGCGGTATTCGAAATCTCTTGTGAGAATAACGACAAGCTTGTCGCAACCCTGCTCTTTTGAAAGCCACTCAAAAGGAATGCTGTCCGAAATCCCGCCGTCAAGATAGCGTTTTCCGTTTATCTCAACGGGCTTTGACACAAGCGGCATCGAACCGGAGGCTCTCAGCGTGTCCATTTGCTCGAATATACTATGTATCTGTATGTACTCGGGCTCTCCGCTTTCAACATTGGTAACTACCGCGTAGAACGGAATGCCCGAGGCTTTGAACTTCTCATCGTCAAACGGGTCGAGCTTTTTCGGGACCCGGTCGTAGGCATACTCTGTGCTGAAAAAATTGCCCTCTTTCAAAAGCGGGCGGACGCCCATATAATTCTTATCGCCGTTGTACTTCTTGTTATACCTCAGCGCGCGTCCTCTCTGCTCGGAAAGCAGATTTACCCCGAACAGCGCTCCCGCGGAAACACCAACGATGCAGTCAAATTTTATTCCGTTGTCTAAAAACACGTCCAAAACGCCCGCGGTAAACATTCCGCGCATCGCTCCGCCTTCTAATACTAATCCATTCATATAATTTACTGAGGGAAAACTTTCTGTAGAAAGTTTTCCCTCAGACTCCCTTTCAAAG
>JAFLUG010000171.1 GCA_022508885.1 Oscillospiraceae bacterium
GTTAAGCGCATTTTCAAGATGTGTTTATCGGGAATGGGACCGACGCAGATCGCGAATACATTGGAGGCGCAAAAAGTTCTGCGACCATCGTATCATTTAAACAATATCGGAATGAACCACCGCACCGACCTCGGCAAAAATCCTTATGGTTGGAGCGGCTCGGTAATAGCGGCAATTCTTGAGCGCGTAGATTATCTCGGACATACGGTGAATTTCAAGTATCAGAGCAAATCCTACAAGTGCCACAGGGCGGTCAAGCGTCCTAAAGAGGAGCAGATGATCTTTTACAACACCCACGAGCCGATCATCTCGCAAGAGGATTGGGATATGGTACAGAATATCCGTAGCGGCAGGCGAAAGAAAAACAGTACGGGCGAAGTCAACAAATTTTCGGGACTGCTCTATTGTGCCGAGTGCGGCGGACGGCTTTATTATCACTATAAACCAAAACGTAATAATTCCCATTTTCAGTGCGGTACATATTCGTATACTCCTACAAAGGCGGAATGTTCAACTCATTATATCCGCGAGGTCGTGATTGAACAGATCGTGCTGGACGAGATCAACAAAATAATAAGCGCCGCAAACATCGACTCAAACGCGCTGATGGAAGCGATCTTAAAGCATAACGAGGATATTTCCGAGAAAGAAACAGCAAAACGCAAAAGAGAACTGACAGCCGCCAAAAAGCGTTATGATGAGCTTGACAGGCTCTTTAACAAAATTTACGAGGATAACGCAAGCGGTAAGCTCTCGGACGAGCGTTTTGGTAAGATGTCGGCAGCATACGAAGCCGAGCAAGCCGAATTAAGCAAAGTAATATCCGAATACTCATCCGCTCTTGCGGAACAGGAAAACGAGACCCAGAACGCCAAGAAATTTCTGAATATCGCTAAAAAGTACTCACAGATAACAGAGCTTACACCGCAGATATTACACGAGTTCATCAACAAGATTGTCGTTCACGCTCCCGACAGAAGCTCAGGGCGGCGCGTGGTACAAATTGATATTCACTACAATTTTATTGGAAATATCGGATAACACGGCAATCACACATTTTAAAGAAAACTCCCGAAGCCGCATTACAACGCGCTTCGGGAGGAAAGATGTTGTTGTATCTTTATTGTGGTGGCTCTATAAAGCGGCTTGTTGGCATATTCCTTTATGAAATCATCTATTTCTTCGGGAAGTCCGACTAAATTGCCTTTCTCGTCGAGTGATAAATCGAACAATGTAACGCCTGTATCTTTAAGATATTTTTCCGCTAATTGCAGCTGTCCCAGCTCAACGGCACTTTCCTTTGACATAGGATGATTATCAACAAACACAGCATTCATTGACCACGCATAGCGGCTGAGAGCATCAAGCATAGTATGTAGCTTCTCATCATCAAAGTTGCCCATTACTTTCATTTCGTAGCCCCAAACCTCAAATTTTATTACGTCATCAGCGTCAAGTGCAATTCCGACCTCCGCTAAAGCCTTCGTAATGCCCTTTTCAATTCTGTGGGTAAGCTGTGTAAGCATAGCATCGTTATAGATTTTTGCGCCTTCTACCGCGTCTGTAAAGATGTGAGTCATTTTCTTTTCCCACTCTTCAAGCTCCTCGTCGTTGCGGATTTTATCCAGCACAGCGTCCCTGTCGGCAATAATCAGTGGATTATCCCATAACCGTTGCGGAATTTTGTAGTCGGGATTAGTTCTCCACTCCTTTTCACGCAACGACGCATTATCACCCTTAAGCGCCTGTCTGTATTCTTGTTGTATCTGGTCGGTCTTTATAAATCCGTGTTTGTTCT
>JAFLUG010000172.1 GCA_022508885.1 Oscillospiraceae bacterium
TTGCTTTGCTCCTTGTTTAAGCTGTTTGTTCAACGAACTTTTGGAAACAGCCGCATTACGCGCTAATGTCGTGGCAACATTTTGGCTACGGACCGGATGCAAGTAGTGCCGCGAATAGGCTGTTGGTGCAGCTTCGGGATATGCGCTGTTTTTCCTTTAATAGAATTTGACCTCATTTGACCTCGCCGCGTACACGGCGGGGTTCTTGTTTGTGGACAGCGGTAGAGATTGTCTGCCTTGACATTCTTATTGTGTTGTATTATAATATTGTTATCGGGAAATGCCCAGACAAATCGGAATTTGAAGGAGGTAATCATGGTGAATGAATTTAACAAATATGTTCGTGAGGTTTTTTCCGCAGCCGGTGATATTGTCATAAAATCCATGATGGGCGGATATCTTGTATACCTCAATAGTAAGCTGATAGGTGACATTTGCGATAATGAACTGTTTTTGAAGAGAACGCCGACATCGGACAGACTACTTGCAGATTCCGAACTGCGTTATCCGTATGAAGGCTCAAAGACACTGATGCATGTATTTGATAGATTTGAAGATACGGCGCTTGTTCTGGAACTTCTGGATGGTATGTATACAGAGCTTCCGGAAAAGAAACCCGCAAAAGCCCGATGAGAAAGACAAGTTCTGATTTATCAGGTAGATAAAACCCATTACAAATTTATTTCTCTTTAACAGGTCAACCGCGCCGTGTACACGGCGCGGTCTCTTTTCATATAACCCTATTCGAAATCATCAGAGAATGCTCTTTATGTAGGTCGTAGCGATAACCGCAAGGATACCTCCGATCGAAGAACCGACAAAGTTTACGACGATCTGATATGTCCAGTCAACCTTCTCCTTGTTTTTATTGGGGATAGGCAAGATCGCAAACCAGATACTGCTGAAAACCGAACGCATGGCGTTCATGCTAAAGCCGGTACTGTTAAGCGTAAGCGCAAGCAGCGCAACCGCGCAGAAGCCGACCGCGCCAATGACCAGCGCGTCTCCGGTAAAGGCTATTCCCATAAATACAAGGAACAGGAACAAAAATGTCGCGAGGACTTCCTGAACGAAATTAAGCGGCATATTTTTTTCAACAGGATACGCGGAGAAGATACCTCGCTTAGGAGCTTCGGGAGAAGCCTTGAAAGAATCCCAGAAGAAGATCATACAAATCAGGACTGCCGCGCCTGCCGCAAGAAACTCCATAAGCAAAAGCATAAGTCCGTCTCCCACACCGAGACCGCAGTAGATCATCTGTCCCAACACAACACCGGGATTAAGCGCCGCAGGTCCGCCCATTATGACGCCGATCGCCAGACCAAAACCAACCGCGAGACTCCACGCAATTACAAGCTCAACATAATTAAGCGCCGAAACAAGCGTCTTTTTCAAGCTGATATTGCACATATATGCATATCCGCCGAGCAGGAAAATGAAACTTCCCACAAATTCAGCAAAGTACCACATAAAACCGTGTGTCAATCCCATTACAGCTCCCTCCAAAAGAAAAAATTATTGTATCTCACAGATACCTTGGCTATTTTATTCTAACATAATTATCACAAAAATTCAACATATTTTTACAAAAATTATACGTCTATCATGCATATTGCATAACACTATATATTTCTTCGGAAGTATTTTCACTTGACAAATCTGCGCGAATATGTTATAATTAAATGCGGTGCTGATATATGCCGCTGTGGCGAAATCGGCAGACGCAAGGGACTTAAAATCCCTCGGAGTAACATCCGTA
>JAFLUG010000173.1 GCA_022508885.1 Oscillospiraceae bacterium
GTCGGCTATCGCCAGAAAGATCAAAGAAAAGTTTGGCGAAAATGGATTTTCAAGGCTCAATAAAATATTCG
Source organism: Oscillospiraceae bacterium (assembly GCA_022508885.1). Taxonomy (GTDB): domain Bacteria; phylum Bacillota; class Clostridia; order Oscillospirales; family Ruminococcaceae; genus CAG-115. Next base: position 72 of record JAFLUG010000173.1, read on the forward strand.
GTATCATTATGATAGGTTTTGGCGTTGTAGTTTTCGTGCGCCTATTTATTTGAGCTGCTGGAGAATAATTTTTTATGAAAATAATAAAATTCGGTTTAATTGCGCTTGTTATAACGGCGATTCTCGCGGGCTGCGCTGACGCGGCGGAACATAATTCGGGAAATTCCGATCTTAATACGCCGTCCGCAAGCGATTTTTCTCAAACAACCTCAGAGCGCTCATCATCGGATAAAAATAATGTTCCCAATACTGAGAACGGAAAAAGTATTGAGATCATGGAGCTTGAAAAAGGACTGTCCCATACCCGATACAGCGGCGATTATAAATTCGAGAAATTTCTCTCGGAGGGCGGCGCGGAAAGCGATAACGAGGTCATAGCGTTCCTTGCTGAGAATCTTATAGGCAACGCGCTTTTGAGCTTCGGCGCGAATAATTTCGGCTGCTCGGCGTTTTCGGCAAAGGGCGGGAACGGATATTATTTCGGGCGGAATTTCGACTGGTATAACTGCAACGCGCTCATTGTTGAGGCTTATCCCGAGAACGCGTATTCCTCAATATCTACTGTAAATATCGACTTTATAGGGTTAGGCGCAAATATGCTGAGTGATCAGATATTGACCCTGGCGGCGATCTACGCGCCTATTGACGGCATGAACGAAAAAGGGCTTTGCGTTTCGGTGAATATGGTAGAGGACAACGAAAGCGTCAACCAAAAAACAAGCAAGCCGGATATCACGACCACTACCGCAGTTCGGTTATTGCTGGACAAAGCCGCAACTGTCGATGAAGCAATAGCGCTTTTAAAGCAGTATGATATGCACGCGTCAAAGGGACTTACGGTGCATTTCGCGGTCGCGGACGCTAACGGAAAATGCGTTGCGGTCGAATATTTAAACAGTGAGATGATCGTCACCGAAACGCCCGTAGTCACCAATTTCTATTTTGCTGAGGGACCGAAAAACGGCAAGGGAACACAGCAGTCGCACGAGCGTTATGAAAAGCTTATGCGGACTATCTCGGAAAAAGCGAGCTTTACCGCAAACGATGTTATGAGCGCGCTTGAGAGCGTTTCAAAGCACAATTACCATGACGGAGAAACCACCGAATGGAGCGCGGTTTTCAACCAGTCAACGGGTGAGGCGATCTATTGTCACAGGGAAAATTACAGTAAAAGATACACATTCAATATAAACAGATGATGGGAGCGGGCAAATGACCTTTACTAATCTTGTCTTAAAACTTAGCGCGGCAAAGCTGAATACTCGGCTGCCGAGAAGCGTTATTCAAAAAATGCAGCAAAAACGGCTTCGGGAAATGCTGATCTTCGCGTATGAACACTCGCCATACTATCGCAAAATGTTCAGAGCTGCCGGGATAAACCGCAGAAGCATCTCATACGCACCTATTGAGAGCTTTCCAACTATGGATAAGCAGACGCTGCTGAATAATTTTGACCGCGTTGTGACAGTCAGAAATTTAACGCAGGAAAAGCTGAGGAATTTTGACAGCTCCGAAAACGCGGACAAGAAAACGCTGGGCGGAAAATATCATCTTATACACTCGTCCGGCAGCACCGGAAAGCCGGGATATTTTCTCTACGACAACAACGCGTGGGACGCGATGCTTATCGGGATAATCAGGGCGGCGCTGTGGGATCTGTCGATGCTTGATATTTTTAAATT
>JAFLUG010000174.1 GCA_022508885.1 Oscillospiraceae bacterium
TACGGAATAATATATTTCGGATAGTTTTCCTTCATAACAGTTCCGTCAACGATCATGTCGGTCACAACACGCACTCCCATTGAAAGGGGATAATAAGAAGCGAGCAGAACGCCAATACAAGAAAATAAATAGAATAAGCTGAATTGTTTGTTTTTCATATCCGTTCTCCTTTTATCTTTTATCCCGCATTTGTCAGCAGTACATAGAAGACCGTGAGGATCAACGCAATAAATACAGTCAATGAGAACCAGGTCATTTTTTTGAAGGACAGTATGTTTTCGATCCGCGTCCGGATCTTTGCTCCGCCAAAAGCGGAGGCAAATACGGTTGCGCTCTGTTTGCATTCCAACAGCGACAGAGCATATTCTTTTGCGCGGTCATCACCTATTTTAACAAGCACACGCTCGTCACAGGAAAGCTCAACATCCACAAGGAACAGCTTTAAGAATATCCAACAAAAAGGGTTGAACCAATGTGCCGCCGCAATTATATACGCAAGCATCCGCCACAGATTGTCGCCGCGGCGGATATGGGCTTTTTCGTGCAGAACAATAAGCTCGATATCCTTGTCCTTATACGACAAAGGCAGGATAATTTTTGGCTTTATGATACCGTATACCGCAGGAGATATTATTTTATCCGAAAGGTAAATGTTATCACGCAGGCGCACTGCGCCTTTGGTTTCGTGCAGCGTTGTAAAATATACGACCGTCAGCATAAGGAGTATCGCTAAACACACGATCATCCATATGACTGATGCGGTGCCGAATACCCTTTCAAGAATGTTTACTTTATAGGTTATAGGGAAATAGCTGTTTGCCGCCATAACACAATTTGTCATTGAAAAAGCTATGCCCCCTACGGGTCGATAAACGGTGACCGTTTTCGTCGTGATTTTGGAAAACAGCGACATCAGACTGTACGGACTGTTTAACCCAAGGGGCACAGTCATTCTGAAGAAAGGTATCAGCCAAAGAAACACCGTAAGCCTTTTGGGGAGCTTTTTTATGAGCCTTATGAGTACAACGAACAGTCCGGTTACGGCAGCTGTTATGCTCATATTGAATATCCAGTAAAACACTTCCTGAAGCATAGCGCTCACCTTTTATCGATCAATTTGCGCAGCTCATTAATTTCCTCATCAGTCAACGGCTCATCTTCGAGCAGCGCCGAAAACAACGCTTTGCGGGAACCTCCGAACACTTTTTTAACAAGAGACTTCGCCTCGACCTTTTGCACCTGGCTTTGCGACACAAGAGGGGTGCAGATGAAGTTCGGATCTTCACGCTTGATAAATCCCTTTGCTTCAAGCTTTTTAATTACGGTATAGCTCGTATTTTTATTCCAGCCGATAGTTTCGGCGGCGATAAGACTGATGTCCTTTGCCGAGATCGGGGCATTCGCCCATACGATCTCCATTACCTTTGCCTCACTGTCAAAAAGTTTTCCTTTCACAACAACACCTCCAGACTACTTCTATAGTTTATTCTATCGCAATAGTCTGTATTTGTCAATAGGTATTTTAAAAAAAAGCAAAGACGCAATGATTTTTTTGGGACTCCGTCCCACGCCCTGCTTAAGGGAGGCTTTTTTGCAAAAAGCCCCCTTAAGAATCCACGAAAAGCAACACGCCCCCCGAAAACGTTACCTCTTCAAAAAGTAAAGCCCGCCATTGCAGCGGGCTTACATTTTATTCATGTATCGACAAATCGGATTGCAGCGGTTCAAC
>JAFLUG010000175.1 GCA_022508885.1 Oscillospiraceae bacterium
ATCAGATTTACATTCCCGAAGGAAAAACGTGTGTCGTTCATTTATTCAACTGAATTAAAGTATAACAAATTTGACCTGAAAAGTCAAAGGCTATTTTTCACAAAAATTTTCCCACTAAAATGAATTTTTTTGGAACATGAGCTCTGCTCATTATGACGGATATTTAGGCTCTTTAAATTTGCAAAAAATCCTCAAAAAAATTACGAGTTAGTATTGACAAACTGATTTCGATGTGCTATAATTATGTTGCGGTTAGTTGATGCTAATTATCGTCTATAACAGTTTTTGTACATATTTTGCAGGTATATTGCACATTTCTCGCTTTGGGTTAGTTTGTTCTAACCTATAAAAGACCTTTCACTTCCGGTTAATCTATGGGGGTAATTTATATGGAAATCGTGAAATTGGAAAATGTGACCCGTGTCTATAAAAGCGGCGATCACGAGCAAAAGGCACTGGACGGTGTGAATCTCTCACTGGAGGAGGGCAAATTCGTCGTGATACTGGGTCCGAGCGGTGCGGGAAAGAGTACGCTGCTTAATATGCTGGGCGGTCTGGACAGTCCGACAAGCGGCAAGATCACGGTCTGCGGCAAGGACATATCCACGCTTTCGCGCAACGAGCTTGCCGATTACCGCGCATCCACGGTGGGCTTTGTGTTTCAGTTCTACAATCTGATACCGACGCTTACCGTTCATGAAAATGTAACGCTCACCAAAGAAATATCTAAAAACTCTTTGAGTGCTGAAAAAATGCTGCGTGAGGTAGGGCTTGCGGATCACATGAGACAGTTCCCATCCGAACTGTCGGGCGGCGAACAGCAGCGCGTGTCTATCGCGAGAGCGCTTGCGAAGAACCCGAAAATACTGCTGTGTGACGAGCCTACTGGCGCGCTGGATTCCGAAACGGGGGTTCTGGTGCTCAAGCTGCTTTTGTCGATGGCGAGGGAGTACGGCAAGACTATAATCATTGTCACCCATAACCAGAATATAGCGAAAATGGCGGACACCGTGATACACGTAAAAAACGGCAGAATACGCGAAGTCATCGAACAGTCCGAGCCGATGAGCGCAGATGAGGTTGAATGGTGAGGTGCTGATATGTTACTCAGAAAGCTATTCAGGACTGCTTGGAAATATCGTGCGCAGTTTGTTTCAATGATAATAATGACGGCTCTCGGAATAGGGATATTTTTAGGCTTCAACATCGAGTGGAAGAGCATAGAAAGCAATACGGACAGTTTTTTTGAAGCCACAAATTATGCCGATTTCCGAATCTACTCCGAAACGGGATTTTCGGCAGAGAATAACACCGCCATTCTGGATATAGACGGCGTATACGCGGCTTCGCGGGTATTTTCGGTAAATGTCGATATTGTCGGTGAAAAGAAGGCGCTTAACCTTACTGTTTCCGAAAATTACACCGTAACAACAATGGATATAATATCGGGCGCGGAGTACAGTGCAGACCGCTCGGGAATATGGCTGTCGCAGAAATTCGCGGAAGCTAACAACTTGAATATCGGCGATACCGTTAAACTGACCTATGGCGGCATTAAGATATCCGAAGAGATCGTGGGACTTGCGAAAAGCGGTGAACACATGATATGCGTCGCGGACGTGAATCAGCTCATGCCCGATCATACCGCGTTCGGGTTTGCGTTTATGTCGCCGGAAGAATTAAAGAGCGTATTGGGTTTTGAGTTTTATC
>JAFLUG010000176.1 GCA_022508885.1 Oscillospiraceae bacterium
GATAATAAGTAGTTATCAACTATTGATTTCCATGGAACACTAATGCCAACAAAATGGCACTGTTTTCCAGCAAAATACTATATAATAAATTATACCACAATCCATATCATTTTTAAAGCCGGTTTGCGCAAGATGTCGAAATATTGCGCAAGATGTAATTTCCTCGGCTAAACTAATAAAATTCGCATAGTGTTTTTGTGGATTATCACAATAAAATACTTGTAAATTAGTCTTAAATGTTGACGAACTTTGTAATTGGATATATAATTTAAGAGTATAAAAATTAAAGGAGATTTCAAATGGATCTGCAGAAAAATATATCGTTGTATCTCCGCTATTGCGCGGATCAGAAGACGCTCAGTCCTAAGACCACTAAGGCATACAAAATTGACTTGACGCAGTACGTCGTGTTTTCTAAGGGAGAGTTCACGAGAGCCTCTCTCAGCAGCTACATATCACACTTGCACAAGAACTTCAAACCAAAAACCGCCAAGCGCAAAATTGCCGCACTTAAAGCCTTCGCGCATTATCTGATGATGCAGGACATTATTGATATCAACCCGTTTAATAAAATTGATGTATCGTTCAGAGAACCAATAGTTTTGCCCAAAACAATTCCATTTAACATTATAGAGAAAATCCTTGCGAACGCTTATGAGAGCTTGCGGCAATGCAACACAGATTATTCCCTAAGAAGTACAATGCGGGATATTGCAGTGCTTGAGGTATTGTTTGCGACAGGAGCGAGAGTTTCGGAAATATGCAACCTAACACCCGATGATGTAGACTTGTCAAATCACACTATAAAAATTTTCGGGAAAGGCTCAAAAGAGCGCATTATCCAGATTGAAAATCCTGATGTTCTGAACGCGCTGAATCGGTATTACGAAATGTTCTGTGAGGATATTTCAATATCGGGATTTTTCTTTGTGAACAAGCTGCATACACGGCTCACCGAGCAATCGGTCAGAGCGATGATCAATAAACACGTTAATGCTATTGGTTATGAAAAACATATCACTCCGCATATGTTCCGGCATTCATTCGCGACACTTCTGCTTGAGGAAGATGTGGACATTCGTTACATACAGAAAATTCTCGGTCACAGTTCCATTACCACCACGCAAATTTATACCCATGTTTCAACAGCAAAGCAAAAAGAAATTCTCGCAGTTAAGCACCCGAGAAATAAGATTATTATATAACGACAGATTTTAATCCAACTCATGAATTACTTTCAAAATCTCCTCATCGTCAATCTCCCCGTTCTTCCACTGTTCCCGAACCTCGCGCAGTTTATTGAGCCATTCGGAATACTCCGCATAGTCCAAATCCTTCCCCTTTTTCTCATCGGACAGCTTTCCTTCAAAGCGTTCCACACGCTTGAAATTTCGGTTCACTGCCTTATCATATTCAACTAAAACAGCAGAAAACTCTGCATTGCGCTTGCTCACAATCGCGGGACCTATATCCTTGCAGGTCCTTCCGTCATCGGTTCTTACGCGGTCGCAATACAGGGTTTTTCTTTTTGTTTTTGGAATAAAGAAATGACCGCAATGCTGACACTC
>JAFLUG010000018.1:0-13539 GCA_022508885.1 Oscillospiraceae bacterium
CGGCTCGGACAGACTGTTTGGTACGAAGTGACAAAAATGAGCGTTATTTCTACCGCTCTTTCCAAGCTTTATGAATTATATAAACTTTTTGTGGGGAAAACTTTCTGTAGAAAGTTTTCCCCACACCCCTTTTCAAAGACTTTTTGTACACTCTTCAAAACATTGTTACTTTATATCAGCGTGGTGCGCCTGAAGCGATTTTACTCCTAAATGCGTATTCTCCTTTATCGCGCGTATTCCCGCAGCACTTGCCTTTGCCGCAGCCATTGTGGTGATATACGGAATTCGGTGCTTTATCGCTGACTTTCGGATATAGCTGTCGTCGTGCGCGCTGGATTTTCCCGCGGGCGTGTTGATAATAAGCTGTATCTGCCCGTTGGAGATCTCGTCCGCGATATTCGGTCTGCCCTCGTAGATCTTGAAGATCTTTTCAACGGGAATTCCCGCGTCCTTTATCATAGAATACGAGCCGCCTGTCGCAATTATCTTAAAGCCAAGCTCGCTGAACGCTTTTGCGATCTCGATAAGCTCGGGCTTGTCGCGGTCGCATACGCTCAGCAATACCGTGCCCTCGTTCGGAAGCTTTGTCTGAGTTGCCTCCTGTGCCTTATAATACGCCTCGCTGAACGACGGGGAGATACCCAGAACCTCGCCTGTGGAGCGCATTTCGGGTCCTAACAGCGGGTCTACCTCGGGGAACATATTAAACGGGAACACCGCTTCTTTTACGCCGTAGTGACCTATCTGACGGTCGTGAAGCTCGGGCACGGGAGATTTTCTGCCCGTGATAGGTGAAGTAATGATATCGGTCGCGATTTTCACCATGTTGATGTCGCATACCTTTGATACAAGCGGAACTGTACGCGATGCGCGCGGATTTGCCTCAAGAACGTAAACCGTATCGCCTTCGATCGCGTACTGCATATTCATAAGTCCTCGAACGCCCATTTCAACGGCAATTTTTCTCGTGTAATCCTTGATTGTGTCAATGTGCTTTGGCGAGAGATTTTTCGCGGGAAGTATACAAGCCGAGTCTCCCGAGTGAATACCCGCAAGCTCGATATGTTCCATAACCGCGGGAACAAAGCAGTTTTCTCCGTCAGAAATAGCGTCTGCCTCACACTCCGTCGCGTGATTTAAGAAACGGTCGATGAGTATCGGACGGTCAGGCGTAACTCCCACAGCCGCCGACATATAAACTCGCATCATCTCGTCGTCGTGTACGACTTCCATGCCGCGACCGCCGAGGACATAGGACGGGCGCACCATAACAGGATAGCCGATTTTGTTCGCGATCTCAAGCGCCTCGTTGACATTTACTGCCATTCCGCTTTCGGGCATAGGAATACCGAGCTTGTCCATCATTTCACGGAACAGGTCTCTGTCCTCCGCTTCGTCAATGGTCTCGGGAGATGTACCAAGGATATTAACTCCGTATTTCTTCAGGTCTCCGGCAAGATTGAGCGGAGTCTGTCCGCCAAACTGAGCAATTACACCAACGGGCTTTTCCTTTTCGTAGATCGAAAGGACGTCCTCAAGCGTCAGCGGTTCAAAGTAGAGCTTGTCCGAGGTGTCATAGTCGGTGGAAACCGTTTCGGGATTACAGTTTACAATAATAGACTCAAAGCCGAGCTTTTTCAGCGCAAGTGCCGCGTGAACACAGCAATAGTCAAACTCAATGCCCTGACCTATTCTGTTGGGACCGCCGCCCAGTATCATGATTTTCGGCTTGTCTGTATTGACGGGGCTTTTATCCTCGGCAAGATTATAGGTCGAATAGTAGTACGCGCTGTCCTGAGTTCCGCTTACATGGACTCCTTCCCATGCTTCGCAAATTCCCGCATTAAGCCGCGTGCTTCTGATATCTTCCTCGGAAACCTCCAGAAGCTGACTTAAATAGCGGTCGGAAAAGCCGTCCTGCTTTGCCTTTTTAAGAACGTCGATCCCGGGAACATTACCCTTTAATTTAAGCAGCTCGTTTTCTTCCTCAACAAGCTCCTTCATCTGTTCAAGGAACCAATGCTTTATCTTCGTAAGCTGGTAAATTTCCTCTACTGAAGCTCCCTTGCGAAGCGCCTCATAAATTATAAACTGACGTTCGCTTGATATAACGCGCAGCTTGTCCAACAGCTCTTCTTTAGAAAGCTCGTTGAAGTTTTTAGCAAAGCCAAGTCCGTATCTTCCTGTTTCAAGACTGCGGATAGCCTTCTGGAAAGCCTCTTTATATGTCTTTCCTATGCTCATTACCTCGCCGACGGCCTTCATCTGTGTGCCGATCTTGTCTTCGGAGTTTTTGAACTTTTCAAATGCCCAGCGCGCAAACTTGATAACTACATAATCTCCGTCGGGAACATACTTATCAAGAGTACCGTACTTTCCGCAGGGGATCTCATCAAGTGTAAGACCGCACGCGAGCATTGCCGAAACAAGCGCGATAGGGAAGCCCGTCGCCTTAGAGGCGAGCGCCGACGAGCGTGATGTTCTCGGATTTATTTCGATAACTACTACGCGTCCAGTTTCGGGGTCGCGCGCAAACTGACAGTTACAGCCGCCGATAACCTGAATTGCCTCAACGATTTTATACGACTTTTGCTGTAGGTCAAGCTGAACGTCCTCGGGTATAGTCAGCATAGGCGCAGAGCAGAACGAATCACCCGTGTGAACGCCCACGGGGTCAATATTCTCAATAAAACAAACGGTAATAATGTTGTTGTTCGCGTCACGAACGACCTCAAGCTCAAGCTCTTCCCAGCCGCTTATACATTCCTCGACCAGGACCTGACCCACAAGGCTTGCCTGAAGGCCTCTCTCGCATACGATTTTAAGCTCTTCTACATTATACACCATTCCGCCGCCGGCGCCGCCCATTGTGTACGCGGGACGAAGCACTACGGGATAGCGCAGTTTTTCGGCGATCTTTACAGCCTCGTCAACCGAGTACGCGACCTCGCTTCTCGCCATTTCAATGCCGAGCTTTTCCATTGTATGCTTAAACTCTATCCTGTCCTCGCCGCGCTCGATAGCGTCAAGCTGTACGCCGATGACCTTTACGCCGTATTTTTCCAGAACTCCCGCCGCGCCAAGCTCAGAGCAAAGGTTAAGGCCTGACTGACCGCCGAGATTCGGCAAAAGAGCGTCGGGACGTTCTTTCTCAATTATCTGCGTAAGCCTGTCAAGATTAAGCGGCTCGATGTAGGTTATATCCGCAACATCGGGATCTGTCATAATTGTCGCGGGGTTTGAGTTTACAAGTACGATCTCATACCCGAGCTTCTTAAGCGCCTTGCAAGCCTGTGTTCCCGAGTAGTCAAACTCACATGCCTGACCTATTATGATAGGTCCCGAACCGATTATAAGAATTTTGTTTATATCCTGTTTCTTTGGCATCAATAACTCCGTTCCCGTACCGTCGGTACGCAATAAATTTTTTTTTGGCGGTTTACCATCTCGCCCAATTTACACTATTTATAATCATACCATATTTCACAAAAAATTTCAAGAGCATATACGCAAAAATCCAAACTTTTTGTTATATTTTGAGTAAAATAATTTACAACTAAAACAAATCACTTATTGTCAAAGCAACTCATAGCCTTCCATATCGCAAAAGAAAATTTTTTGAAAAAAATTGCAACCTTTTGGATAATCATGCGGTATTATTTATAACAATGGCTTTTTACATAGATTGCCTGCAATGATCCGGATAAACTCAGAATTATCAGTCCTCACAAATTATTTGTACATCTTTACTTCAAATTACCCAAAAATTTCACTTATTATCTTAACTTAAGTCATTGTTTTCAGGGCGTCGAGTCGCGCGAAGCTGCTACTGCGCGACTCGGCTTTTTTACTGTTGATTATCGGTAAACAGGCGTTTTGTAAAAATTTTCCCGCATATTATAAAAAAGCCTTGACAAGACACTTGAAAAGTGCTATAAATATATATGTGTGAAATTGTGCGTAATTTGCAAAATATTGCCGATTTTGGGGTCGGATGGAGTATAAATGGTTTTTTCAAGTCTTATTTTTTTATATCTGTTTTTGCCGATATGCCTTGTTGCATATATGGTGTTTAAGCCGGTAAAGGCAAAGAACGCTGTACTTATCATACTTTCGCTCGCGTTTTATTCATGGGGAGAGCCGACGCGGGTAGCTTTTCTTATTCTTTCCGCAGTCGTAAACTATTTCGTCGGACTCGGGATCGGCAGGTTCAAACAGGAGAAATACCAGAAGCTGTGTCTTGCGGGCGGTCTGGTATTTAATATAGGAATGATCGGCGTTTTCAAGTACAGCGGGTTTATCATGAGAAATATAAACTCGATATTCTCCGCCGACCTTCCGGTTCCCGAGATCGTTCTGATGGCGGGAATAAGCTTTTACACATTTCAGGTCATTTCGTACATTGTTGATTGCTATTGGGGAAAGATACAGCCGCAGAAGAATTTTTTCAAGCTTCTTTTGTATGTTTGTCTGTTTCCTCAGCTTATTGCCGGACCGATCGTCCGCTACGAAACTATCGCGGCGGAGATCGACAACCGAAAGACCACTCTTGAGGATTTCAGCCAGGGACTTACGCGGTTTGTTGTTGGGCTGTCCAAAAAGGTGCTTCTCGCGGATCAGCTTTTCAGGATCGTAGAGGATATGTTCGGCGGGAGTATCGGTTCAGTGACGATTTCCGGTTCATGGTATGGAATTATTCTGTATTCGCTGTATATCTACTTTGACTTTTCGGGATATTCGGATATTGCCATTGGATTGGGGCGGATCTTCGGATTTCATTTCAATGAAAACTTCGACCATCCTTATCTCTGCAAGGATATCACCGAGTTCTGGCAGCGCTGGCACATCTCCCTCGGCTCGTTCTTCAGGGATTATCTGCTTCCCGTTACTTTTTTCGGCAGGAGAAACAAATACTTAAGTCTGTTTCTTGTCTGGCTCTGCACGGGAATATGGCACGGAGCAAGCTGGAATTATATCTTATGGGGGTTGTACTACGGATTGTTTATACTTCTTGAGACCCGTATCGGGAAAAAGAATATGAACAAAATTCCTCTTGTGATACGGCATATCTACAGCAAGTTCGTCATAATAATCGGATTTGGCATTTTTTACTTTGAGGATATCGGCGAGCTTGGATTATTTTTCAGAAACATTACCCCGTTCAATCCGAACGGCTGGGGTGGAAAGTTTGAGCTTTCGTCGCTGTGCGCAAACGTATATCTCATCGCGGCTGCGATGATCTGTACATTCCCGCTGATGAAAGCGTTCGGAAAGCTTTCGCAGAAAAACGACGCCGCAAGGGCTGTTATTTCCGTAAGCGGAACGATTCTGTGCATGGGGCTGCTTGCTTTAAGCAGTATCATGCTTGTGGACGCGACAACAGACGCCTTTTTGTATTGGAGATTTTAACGGCTTACATATCGGAGGATTTATGGAACAGCAGGAAAAAACTGTTAAGAAAACGCCGCGCGGGCTGGTTATATTCAATATCGTAGCTATACTTGCTGTATTTGCGGGGATCACTGTGTTTATAAACACGGCTGCGCGCCCGACTGTTTCCGTTGAGGAAAAAAGAAAGCTTGCAAGCTGTCCGAGGTTTACCATTGAGAGCTATTTCAGCGGGGAGTTCACCGAAAAATTTTCCGAATACTATAATGACGCTGTTCCGATGAGAAGCAATTGGAAGGCGATCATAGCCGAGATACGCTCAAATTTCGGAATTGAGATCGAAGGCGGCGCACACTTTGTCGGTCCTTTGCCCGAGATAGAAAGGTAATAAGAGCGAAAGCTCAAATAATAAAAGGGGAAAGCATTATGAAAACAAATCCAACAAAAATTTTTGCATCAGTTTTAGCACTTTTTGCGGCTGTATGTTCAAGCGGCTGTAATATTGTCGTTGACGACGGCTCTCTGCCGGATATCAACGATATTATCATGAACGAAAACAGCAGTTCTTCCGAAACGGTTGATTCCGACTCTTCCGCGGTAAATTCATCTTCAACCGCTGAGTCTTCATCAGAAGAAAGTCCTGACAGTTCTTCGGAATCGCAAAGCAGTTCGTCCGAAACACAAAATCCCGCGAAGGGCAACGGTGAACTCTCGGGAGGTCTTGTGATATTTGATGACGGTAGCACGTTTTCTCTTTACGGCGGAGGAAAAACGGTAGGACAGGACTATGCAAAACAGCTCAATAAGTTTAAGGAACTGTTGGGAGATGTAAAAGTCTATTCACTTGTCTCTCCGACGTCGGGCTCGTTTTATCTTCCCAATGAATATAAAAAATATATGGCAAGCGAAAAGGATAACATAGATAATATAAACAGCTATCTTTCGGGAGTAACGCCTGTTGATGTTTACAGCGTATTTGAAAAGCACAAGTCCGAGTATATCTTCTTCCGCACAGACCACCACTGGCAGCCGCTCGGAGCGTATTATGCCGCGCAGGAGTTTGCTAAGGTCGCGGGAGTTTCCTTTACGCCTCTTTCGGAGTATGAGACCGTTACAAGAGAGGGCTTTGTAGGCGCGCTTTATCACTATAGTAACGAAGATTCGAGAATAAAGAATCACCCCGATACCTTCACATACTATATCCCAAAGAATTCCTACAATGTGGTGAAATATGATACTCAGATGCAGACCGTGTTGAATGGGAATGTTAAACTTCCCGCAACGATCGATTTGTATGACCCATCTGAGTGGTATCTGATTTTCGGACTTGATAACGATATAAAACACGTTACGACCGACTGCAAAAACGGCAGAAAGCTTATGATAATCAAGGACAGCTACGGAAACGCTTTCGTGCCTTACCTTACAAGCTCCTTTGAAGAGATAATCGTAATTGATATGCGCAACAAGGTAAACGCGGTTGAAATTGCGAAAAATTACGGTATAACCGACCTTGTGTTTGTTATGAATACCTTCAGCGCCACGGGTTCAACAAACGAGTCTAAGCTTAAAGAACTGTATTAAAATATTACGGGGAGACCCGAGACGGGGTTTCCCCTTGTTTTGTGAAATACTCTTGTTAAGGAGAAGTTATGCTGACTGAACTTACGCCGCCATTTGACGGTACAAAGATATTGCAGGATAAGAAAAAGCTGCTGCGAATTCTTAAAGAGCGTGAAAACGAAGCGATAAAGCTGAAAATTGCGGTTCTCGGCGGCTCGACGACCTCGGATATAATAAAGGTTCTCGAGCTGTTTCTCAGACAGCGCGGGATTGTTCCCGAGTTTTACGAGTCAGAGTATGCTCAGTACTATAATGACGCGGTTTTCGGGAATGACGAGCTGAGCTCCTTCAAGCCTGAGTTGATATTTATTCACACGACGGTACGCAACATCGAAAGCTTTCCCGAGATTCTTGAAAACAGGGAAGAAGCAAACACAAAGCTGAACAGCGAATTTTCGCGCTTTGAGCATATGTGGACGGCACTTTCGGATAGATTCGGTTGTCCGATCATTCAGAATAACTTCGAGCTCCCGTATTACAGGCTTATGGGAAACCGCGAGGCGGGCTGTTCTTACGGAAAAATCGACTTTATAACGCGTCTTAACTGCAAATTCTATGATTATTCCGAAACGCATAAGAACTTCTATATCAACGATATAAACTATGTTTCCGCGTCCTATGGACTGGAAAAGTGGTCACAGCCGCGATACTGGCATTTGTATAAATACGCGATGAACCTCGACGCGATACCGGACTTTGCGTTTAATTTATCGAGAATTATTTGTTCTATTATGGGCAGGAACAAAAAGCTTCTCGCACTTGACCTTGACAACACTCTCTGGGGCGGAGTCATCGGCGACGACGGACAGTCAGGCATTGAAATAGGCAGTGAAACAAGCGAGGGACAGACATTTTCTGCTGTACAGGAGTATTTGAAGGAGCATAAAAAACTTGGCGTTCTGCTTACGGTTTGTTCGAAAAATGACCGTGAAAACGCGCTTTTGGGTCTCAATCATCCCGACGGGATATTAAAACCCGAGGATTTTGCCTGTATAAAAGCAAATTGGAACGAGAAATGTCTTAATCTCGAGGAAACCGCGCAAGAGCTTAATCTTTTGCCGGAGAGTATTGTATTTGTTGACGACAATCCTGCCGAGCGTGAGATCGTCCGCGCGCAGCTTCCGGAGGCGGCTGTTGTTGATTTCGACAGTCCCGAAGAATGCATAAAGGCGCTTGACAGGCTTGGCTTTTTTGAAGTGACTACGCTTTCAAAGGATGACGCGCAGCGTAACGAAATGTACCGTGCAAATGCAGAAAGAGCGTCCCTTGAGAAAAAGTTCTCAAATTACGGAGAGTTTTTGAAAAGCCTTGAAATGAAAGCGCAGATACTCGATTTCGATGAGATACACATACCGCGTATCACACAGCTCACAAATAAAAGCAATCAATTCAATCTTACGACAAAACGGTATACTCAAAGCGAAATGGAGGATTGTGCGAAAGATTCCGCGTATATCCGCCTTTGCGGAAGGCTTTGCGATAAGTTTGGCGATAACGGTATTGTTTCAATCGTAATCGGCCGTAAGGACAATGAGAAGCTTCATATAGAACTCTGGCTGATGAGCTGCCGCGTTTTAAAGCGCGATATGGAGCTTGCTATGCTGGATGAGCTTGTAAAGCTGGCCAAAGGGCAGGGAATAACCGAGATCGTCGGTTATTACTATCCGACCAAAAAGAATTCAATGGTAAAGGATCTGTACGAAAAATTCGGATTTGATAAGCTTTCGGATGATAACGGAAGCACCGTATGGCGGCTTCAGACAGCAGACTACGAATATAAAAACAAAGTAATTTCTGTAAATGAGGAGTGATAATATGAACAGGGAAGAAATAACCGTAAAACTGACAGACGTTTTCCGGAACGTTTTTGACGATGAGAAAATTGAACTCTCAGATAGTACAACTGCCGACGATATTGAAGCATGGGACAGTCTTGAGCATATCAGTCTTATCGCGGCGGTTGAAAAGGCGTTTAAAATGCGTTTTACAATGCGCGAGGTAAGCGGAATGAAAAACGTAGGCGAAATGATCGACATACTTATGCAGAGAGCTAAGTAAAAAATGAAAACCGTCTTTTCTTTTGGAGAAAAGGCGGTTGAATTGTAATATCAAAGAATAATTATGATAGTAAACTATATTCATGAGCCCACCGATCTGCAGTGCGGACAGGCGGTTCTGGCAATGCTTCTGGATACAAGTCCGGAAAGAATCTGCGAATATCTGAAAAACGACCGCGAAACAACACTAAAAGAAATGAAATGCGTGCTTTCAGAGCACGGAATATCTGTTTTTCCCGAGCGAAAACAGGCTCTGGTAAAATCTGAGCTGCCGTACTGCGCGCTTCTGAGCCTTGAAACTCCTCGATGTTGGCACTGGTCGCTGTACCTTGACGGCGTATTTTACGACCCCGAGCACGGCGTTTCGGATGATTTCCCCAAGTGTGACAGAAAATACTATTGGGAGCTTATCGTTGACAATCGCCGGAAAATGGGATAAGATATCATATGGATAAAGAGAGGAGCGCAAATGATGAATTACTGTTATGAATGCGGAACAAGGCTTGTAATGAAAGCGCTTGACGGAGAGGGAGAAGTAAGCTGGTGTGAAAGCTGCGGCAAGTTTCGCTTTCCTATTTACAACACCGCGGTAAGTATGGTGGTCTTAAGCCCGAAGCGTGACAAGATCGTGCTGATAAAACAGTACGGCAGGGATAAATATATTCTTGTCGCGGGCTATGTAAACAGAGGTGAGGCAGCGGAAGATGCCGTTAAGCGTGAGGTAATGGAGGAGCTTGGCATAGAGGTCGAAGATGTAAAGTTCAATAAAAGTGAATTCTTTGAGCCAAGCAACACCCTTATGCTTAACTTCTCGTGCGTGGCAAAGACGGAAGAGCTTAACATTGCCGAGAAAGAGGTTGACTGCGCGAGGTGGTTTACCATTGATGAAGTTGAGCGCGAGATATTTCAGGGAAGTCTGGCGCACAGGTTTCTCAGTGCTTTTTTAGAGAAAATGAAGTGAGAGGAACGGATATGGAGATAAAGCTTGGCAGGATATACAGGCATTTTAAGGGCGACTATTATCTCGCGGAAGCTATTGCCGTTGACTCCGAAACCAATGAGGAAATGGTCATTTACCGAAAGCTATACGGCGACGGAGCACTGTGGGTCCGTCCGCTCAGAATGTTTTTGGAAGAGGTTGACCGTGAGAAATATCCCGATGTCTGTCAGAAATACAGATTTGAGCTTCAGGATATTGAAAGCAGGGCAAACAGATGATAAAAGAAATCATACATGATACGTTTATTCTTCAAATGAGATCTCAGACTGCCGGTGAAGGTGATCTACAGACTGCAATCGATTTGCTCGATACGCTTAAAGCAAACTCGGAGCATTGCGTAGGAATGGCGGCGAATATGATAGGCGTTTCAAAACGAATAATCGTTTTTAACGATAAGGGCGTGTATACAGTGATGTTCAATCCCGAAATCATAAAATGCTCCGGAGCTTATGAAGCCGAGGAAGGCTGCCTGTCGCTCAGCGGGACGCGCAAAGCAAAGCGGTACAAATCAATAAAGGTGAAATTTGAAAACGAAAAGCTTCAGTCCCGCGTCAAAACCTATACGGATTTTACCGCGCAGATCATTCAGCATGAAATAGACCACTGCAACGGAATTTTGATATAGCTATGTTTCCAAAGGTGTGTAATTGCTAACCAAATCAAAATGTACTTCCGGAAAATAAAACACCGCCGCGAAGAGGTTTTTTTAAGCGAACCGATCGACTGCGATTCGGAGGGAAATTCGCTGACTATTGAGGATATTTACAGCAGTGACATAAATATCGAACAGTCCGCCGAACTTAAGATCAACAGTGAAAAGCTGTACAGATTTATCTCGGAAGAGCTTGACGGGCGCGAGCGTGAAATAATCTGCAAGCGTTATGGAGTAGCCGATAAAAACGGAAAAGTTATAAAGCCTATGACTCAGCGGGAGATAGCAAAGCAGATGGGAATTTCACGTTCATACATTTCAAGGATAGAGAAAAAGGCGCTTGAAAAGCTTCGTACAAGATTTGACGAGCAACAATGAAATTATAAAAGAAATAGGGTAATGAAATGGATATAGCCGAAAGGGAAAAACTCCAATATAAAAAAATGACTGAAACACCAATTCCGAGACTTGTTATAAAGCTCGGAATACCCACAACCTTAAGTATGCTTGTCACAAGCGTATATAATATGGCGGATACATTTTTTCTCGGAACCTACGGAACAAGCGCTTCGGGCGCGGTTGGTATAGTTTTCGGTCTTATGTCCATTTTGCAGGCGTTTGGATTTATGTTCGGACAGGGCGCGGGAAGTCTTAGCTCACGCGCGCTTGGCGCAAAGGATGTTGAAAAGGCGTCAAGATACAGCTCGACGGGATTTTTTGCGGCAATGATCTCCGGAGCAGTTATAGCCGTTTTTGGAATAATATTCATCGACCCTTTTATGATGCTTTTGGGAAGTACCGACACTATACTTCCGTATGCGAGAAGCTACGCGGTATACATACTTATTGCCGCGCCGTTTTTGTGCGCAAGCTGCGTATTAAACAATGTTCTGAGGTTTGAGGGTCAGGCGGTTTTAGCTACAGTCGGACTTGCCTCGGGAGGAATACTCAATATATTCGGAGACTGGCTTCTGATGAGCGTTTACAAATTCGGAGTAACAGGCGCGGGTATATCTACCGCTGTTTCTCAGTGCATAAGCTTCGGGATACTGTTGGCGATGTTTTTTAGCGGAAAAACTTCCGGAAAAATTTCCTTTAGAATGATTTCCAAGAATTTCAATGATTGGTTTGACATATGCAAAACCGGCTTTCCAAGCCTTGTCCGTCAGGGCCTTACAAGTATTTCTACAATGCTACTTAACAACAGTGCTGAGGCATACGGCGATGAGGCAATAGCGGCGATGTCCATTGTAAACAGGATTTGTTTCTTTACGTTTGCCACTTCTCTCGGTATAGGACAAGGCTTTCAGCCGGTATGCGCGTTCAATTACGGTGCGAAAAAATACGGCAGGGTAAAGAGCGCGTTTATCTTTACGCTTATTGCGGGTGAGATACTGCTCGGAACAGTTGCGTTGATAGGACTTATCTTTTCGTCCGATCTGGTAAGATTATTCAGAAACGATCCCGAGGTTATCAGAATAGGAACGTTTGCTCTTTCGGCACAGTTTATCGGGCAGTTTTTACAGCCGGTCGCGGTATGCTCTAACATGATGTTTCAGAGCGCGGGAAAATCGGGGATCGCGACATTGCTTTCAATGATGCGGAGCGGGTTGTTTTTTATCCCGATCCTGCTTATTCTGAGCGCAACTCACGGTCTGCTCGGAATACAGCTTTCTCAGGCTATCGCCGACGTGCTTACTACAGCCGCGTCATTGCCGTTTGCTGTTTGGTTTTTGCGCAAGCTCTCAAATCTTCAGGCGGCGGAAAAAACCTGATTTTGGGTTTTATATAATTGATAGGTTAATTTAAATGCATAATAATCCCGTTTCTCTAATATTAAATTTCCTGATTTAGATTTATTTGAAGAGAATGCTGTCGAAAAAATGAATAAAAATTTGTAAACGGCAGACAATAACTTCCGACAACAAAATATCTTAAAATATTGGAGGAATAAAATATATGAAAGCTACCGGCATTGTCCGCAGGATCGACGACCTCGGACGCGTTGTAATACCAAAGGAGATCCGCAGAACAATGCGGATAAGGGAGGGAGACCCTCTCGAAATCTATACAAGTCCCGAGGGAGAGGTGATTTTCAAGAAATATTCTCCTGTGGGTGAGATAAGCTCCACCGCCTCACAATATGCCGATGTTCTGTCAAAAGTAGGCGGTTGTCCCGCTGTTATATGCGACCGTGACCATGTTATCGCGGTATCGGGAATGAGCAAAAAGGAAATTATCGAGCGGAGAGTTTCCGGTTCGCTTGAGGATCTGATAGAACAGCGCAAGTCATATGTGCTTAAAGGCGATAACGACAAAAAGCTCAATCCCATCGAAGGCGTGGACAGATATGCGCTCGCGTGCTCGCCGATATTGGCTTCCGGAGATGTAAACGGCGCAGTAATAATGCTAAGTTCCGACAATACCACAAATACCGCGACAGCAGAGCAATCTGCTCTTGTTCAGGCGGCGGCGCTGTATTTCGGAAAGCAAATGGAAGAATAATTTTCTAAAGAGTGCAGAATTTTCTGCGCTCTTTTTGCTTAAACCGCTTGACAACTTGTGTCGAATATGATAAAATTACTATGTATAGATATAAAATATATAACATAATTGGGTGAAAGTAGATGAAAAAGAAAATTTTAGCAGGGCTTCTTGCTGTTGCCTTTGTTATAAGCGGCTGCTCACAAACCGGTGTTGAAAATGACAGTATCGTTAATGTGGTAGATGTCGGAAGTTCATCAACATCATCAAGCTCGGGTTCGTCAAAACAAAGCTCGTCAAGTTCGAGTTCGTCAAAACAAAGCTCGTCAAGCTCG
>JAFLUG010000018.1:13639-26133 GCA_022508885.1 Oscillospiraceae bacterium
CGTCAAAACAAAGCTCGTCAAGCTCGAGTTCGTCAAAACAAAGCTCGTCAAGCTCAAGTTCGTCAAAACAAAGCTCGTCAAGTTCAAGTTCGACAAAAACAAGCTCGTCGAGTTCCGTCTCACAAAGTTCAAGCCTACCAGAATCAAGCTCTTCAAGCTCATCAGTTCCTGAAACTCCATCCGTGGCGCCTACTAATGACTATAAAGCCTTGAATTATGCTGAGATCAGGGGCGTGTGGATATCATATCTTGAGTTTGCGTCAATGTCAAGCTCAACGGAAAGCGCGTTCAGAAGTTCCATAAGCGAGGTTTTTGACAATTGCGCTGACTTTGGTATAAACACGGTCTATGTTCATGCGCGTTCTCACGGAGACGCCTATTATAGCTCGTCGCTGTTTCCGAGGACAAAATATCTCGGAGGAAGTTACGATCCTCTCAAAATTGCCGTAGAAGAAGCGCATAAGCGCAATTTGTCCATACACGCGTGGATAAATCCCTTAAGAGCGTGTTCTTCAGCAGACGCGGGGCGTGAAGGCGGGTATAAGATCGGAAGCTGGATAGGCGGAGGAACACGCGCTGTTCTTGTAAACGGTTATTATTATTTGAATCCGGCGTATGACGAGGTCATACGGCTTATTGCCGATGGGGTTGTGGAAATCGCGGCAAATTACGATGTCGACGGAATACATATCGACGATTATTTCTATCCCACAACAGACGCTTCTTTCGATGCGGAGGCATATGGAGCGAGCGGTTATTCCTCACTCTCTGATTTTCGTTTTGCAAACTGCGATAAATTCGTTTCATCCATATATGAGGCGCTCAAAAGCGTAAACAAAAGTATGCTGTTCAGCGTTAGCTGTCAGGGAAATGTAAACAACAATTACTCCGCTATGTACGCCGACGTGAAAAAATGGTGCTCACAGCCTGGATATCTTGACATTATCATGCCGCAGGTTTATTTCGGATTTAACAATTCCTCTCAGCCGTATGAAAAGTGTTGTGCTGAGTGGAATGCAATAGCCCGAAGCGGTAATGTTCCGCTTGTAATTGGCGTTTCGGCGTCAAAAATCGGACTGGAAGATACATACGCGGGTGCTACGGGAAAGCTTGAATGGATCACTGACAGTGATATTCTCGTACGTCAGTATTTATCCGCACGAGAGCTTGAATACTATTCCGGTATTTGTCTATATTCCTACAACAGCCTGTTTAAGCCGTCAAGCTCGGTTTCAGAGCGGGTAGTATCTGAAAAAGAAGCATTAAAAAATGCGTTTGAAAAAAATGGTGATATATAATGAAGAAATTTTTACTTAAAATTACATCGGCTTTAGTTGCGTTTACTATGCTGGCGGGAACAGCTTTCGGAGACGCAAACTCGCTGCCCGATATCTCACAGGAGGTTTCCGAAGACTCGCAGCAGGAACAAAATTCCCAGACCTCGGAAAGCAAGGTGTTTTTACAGGATAACATGAGGGCAGTATTTATTACTCCCGAAGTTGATTTTACCGAGGAAAATATAGCCGACGTCTGCTCAGAGGTCATCGGTTACGGAATGAACGCGGTTATTATCTCATCTGCCTCGGAAGATGTGAGTTACTATAGCCTTGAGCTTGACGAAAGCGGAATTATTGATAAAGCGATCGAAGAAGCTCATAACGCCGGGCTTTCGGCATATGTGACGATAGATGTCAACTCTCTTCTCAATAAAGTTATTGAAGAAGGCGGCGGACTTAAAGAGGGCTTTTCCGCAGCGGCGCATAAATTTGTTATAAAATACGCCTGTGACGGTATAATTCTTACAGATTATTATACAACAAGCTCTGAGGATACTTATTCCGTTTATCTTGCTTCCGGCTCGGGGATCGGCTATGAAAAATGGCTGTACGAGATAAACGAGTATATGTTCAGGACTGTCTGCGAGGTCATCCATAAAACAAATAACGCCGTTGCGGCGGGCGTTATGATAGAGGATATGTGGGCAAACTCCAGCAGAAATAAAGAAGGCTCTGATACAAGCGACACCGTTTCCGCTTACTATGACGGAAACAGCGATACAAAAAAATATATTGAAAGCGGACTCTGCGATTTCGTAATGGTAATGGCGTACGGCTCGACCGAAAATGCCCAGCTTAAATTTGAAAAGGTGATATCGTGGTGGTATAACCTTTCGGAAAGATCCGGCGCAAAGCTGTATGTTTATCATTTTAACGACCGAATAGGCGTTAAGTGGAACGAGGATCAGATCCTGCGTCAGCTTGCGGTTATGGACGAAAGCTTTGAAAATCACGGCGGAAGCGCATTCAACTCGCTTTCGACCCTCCGCAAAAACACACTTAACAGCACAACGACCCTTAAAAGTTATTTTGACGGTAAGATAAATACCGATACGCTTTTTGAAGATCTGGAAATGGTAACCCCGACACAGCTGAATTATGTTACTTATAACATGTCGGAAAAGTTTATGGGAACCTTTGACGAAAACTTCGACGTGTATTTCAACGGCGTCAAGATAACGCTGAATGAGGCCGGAAATTTCTATTTCCAGAAAGATCTCGAGGTAGGAAGAAATCAGTTTACCTTCGAGCATAAGGGAAAGAAAATAGTTTACAACATCGAGCGCAAAGTTGACGTGCTTAAATCTATAGAAAACACCGGAAATGTTATTGTTGAAGGCGGAACGTTGATCCCGCTCGTGGCTGTTGCTTACAGCGGTTCCACCGTTACGGCCACAATAGACGGTTATACGGTCAAACTTATTGAACAATCAAAGTCCGAACAGGTTGACGCAAACGGAACGTATTCGGAATTCGTTGGCTATTATGTCGCTGATGACGGAATCATCGGAGTAGAGCAGCGCCTCGGAAACATCAGCTTTTATGCCGAATATAAGGGCTATAATGAAACCATGATCGGAGGAACGGTTACTATCGAGGCAAAGCCCGAGCCGGTAAGACCCGATATCAAGGCTGAGCTTATCCCCGATCAGTCATCAGCAGGAACAGGCGAGGTTGTCGGAACCATCGATCCCGTTATAGACGGTGAAACACTTGTCAGGTATGTAAAAATAAAAACCAACGATTGTGAGATATTTGACGCAAAGACCACCGGTAGAATCCCTACTCCGCTTCTTTTCCGTCAGCCGGCGGGTACGCTTGATTATTATAAATCGTCTTCTGACGGCTATATAATCACGGATTCGGGCAGACGCTACAACGAAAGCGATGTTCAGCTTTTTGACAGTGCAGGTTTGGGTTACAACGCGCTTGTTGTAAAAGAAGTCGGAAACTCCGGCGGAAGAAGCTATCTTTCTTTTACGCTTGATAACAGGATAAGCTTTAATATCACGACCTCTCAGAGCTTTGCAAGCTCTTCAGCGGGTTCTTTCACAGTTAATAAGTTCAATGCGCAATATATTTATATAACTTTTGATAACGTAACCTCTGTTACGGCGCTTCCGGACTTCAGCGGCTGCTCGATGTTCAGGGACGGCGTCTGGGAGATCGTTGAGGAAAACGGGATCCCGAAATTCAGGCTGAAGCTTACTCTTCGTCAGGCGGGAATATACAGCGGGGCTGTAACCCAATATGACGAAAACGGAGCGCTCAGAATATATTTCCCTGTGCCTACTTCTTCACTTGCCGGAAAGACCATTGTTATTGACCCCGGTCACGGATATACCGGCGCGAGCGTCTTTGACCCCGGAGCTATCGGAGGAGTTACGGAACAGTCGATAAACCTTGCGATGTCAAAAAAGCTTGCAAGCGCTCTCGAGGCTCTCGGCGCGAATGTTGTTCGTTTTAAGACGGAAAGTATGACATATATTACCCTATACCGTCCGAGAGAGGCTAAAAAGTACAATGCCGATATGTTTATCTCGCTTCATTGTAACTCGAGTTTAAATACCACGGCTCACGGAACGGAGGTCTATTACTTTACGCCGTGGTCACAACCCCTTGCGGAGTCTATTACTGATAATCTCAGTCAATTTTTTGACAATTATTATTCCGATGGTACGAAGAGTAACCGCGGTGAGAAGTACAGTTACTATCAGGTTACGCTTGAGCACAGTTTCCCATCGGTGCTCGTTGAAATGGGCTTCGTTTCAAACGAGCGCGAGTGTCTTGTAATGGCAAACGACGCGAATCAGGCAAAAATGGCGAGCGCTATAGCTCAGGGAATAGCCGAGTACTTTGCGCGCTGTAATTATTAAACACAAAAATCTCCCGAATAGATTTCGGGAGATTTTAATGTTGTCATATTATAAATATCGCTGAATTTCGGTCTTTGCACCATTCTTTATGTAGATTCGCGGAACGCGTGTTCCGATAGCGCATAAAAGCTCGTAGTTTATCGTTCCTATCTGCTTGGCGGCTTGCGTTACCGAACATCCGCCATCAAGCTCATCCGAATAGATCGTCACTTCATCTCCGATATTAGCGGGAATATCAGTAACGTCAATAAGCGTCTGATCCATGCATATCCTTCCGCAGACAGGAGCGTAATGTCCGTTTATCATTACGTTCCAATTTCCCGAAAGCCGTCTGTTAAAGCCGTCCGCATATCCGCAGGGAATAAGCGCAAGTCTTGTATCGCGCTTTGCAGTGAATGTCCTGCCGTAGCTCACTGTTGTTCCCGCGGGAACTGTTTTCAACTGACACACAACGCTTTTTAGTGAAAAAATCGGCTTTATTCCGTCAGGTACGGGAAAACGCGCGTCAGGCTTTTGTCCGTACATAATTATACCCGCACGGACATAATCCCCTTCAAAATCCTTGTGATATATAATACCGCCGCTGTTCTGCGAATGATATTTAATTCCGCAGCTTCGGCAAATTTCTGCCAATTTTTTCTGTTGAGCGTTGGTAAATGCTACATCATCTTCCTCGAGACTGTCTGAAACGGCAAAATGAGTATAGCAGGCACGGCAGTCAAGGCCTGTTAAGCTCAATATTTCGTAAAGCTGTTCTTTTGTGTCTATTCCGACGCGGCTCATTCCCGTATCGAGCTTTATGTTTACGGGAATTTTTCTGCCCTTTGCCGCGTATGAGAGATCTTTGGCGTATTCAACATCGCCAACTGTAAACACAAAATTTTTGTCAATATTTTCCATAATCAGGGGGATATCGCAATAGCCGAAAATCAGTATCTCTCCGTCAATTTTTGCGTCATAAAGACGCTGAGCTTCCCACATGTTTGATACACAAAAATTCTTTATCCCGCACTCGTTCAGTGCCTGTGCGCATTGAATGTCTCCGTGACCGTAAGCGTTTGCCTTAACAACGGCGATAAATTTTTTGTCGGGGGATAGATCACGCAAAACCGCGATATTATCGCGTAAATTGTCGAGATTTATCTCTGCCCACGTCCTTTGATAAAAATTATTCATCAATATGCACCTCACCGCTTGAAATTTTCGGAAAAATGTGTTATACTATAAATGGGTTGTTTTTAAAGATATATAAATACATTATCAATTATATTACATCTATCATAAAATGTCAATACTGTTTGAGTCATCCGGCTCTTAAAGGAAAGGATTATTATGGCGGTTAAAAGAAAAAGTAACTGGTATATATATTTTACGGCGTTTGGAATTACGATCGCTTTTGTGGTTGTTGCTGTAGTAGCATTTCGGTGGTATTTGTTTCCCGAGGAGAAAACTCAGACAGGAGTTGACAGTAACGGCGCGCTTACAGAGAATTACAGACCTACCGAGGCGGACAATTTCAACACTTTGTTTATGCTTTCCCGGGGGGCATCGGATAATCCGGAGCTTTTTTTGCTGATAGAATATAACGCTGTTGAAAACCGTATCATTTTGATTCCTTTGTCCTCGGGAATCAGTGTAAAATCTAAAGGACTTACGCTTACCGATATATACGGTACGCTTGGCGGACAGGGAATCGTTGACACTGTTAAAGATATCACGGGCGTTGAGTGCGAATCGTATGCGATGTTTGATCGGAATGTCTTTACAGATATTGTTCAGTCTTTCGGAAACGTAAAATATAACGTTCCGAAAACTGTCATTGTAACAGACGAAATAAATGCCGAGATCATAAACGCGGGCGATAAGTTGTTTTCCGCAGATGCTCTGTTCACATATATAATGCAGGCGGATTTCGGTGAGGGAGAGCTCTATCGTTTCAATATAATAGGAGATATTCTTTCAAGTCTTATAAATCAAAACTTCCGCGAGCTTGACAGCGCCCGCCTCAGTTCTTTCTTTTCCTCTATTACCAGCGATTGTGAAACCAACGCAAATTCGCAGGAATTTAACTCTCATTTGGCTTCTTTTATATACTTGGTTGATTATGGCTCGTCTCCGGCAGAATATTATATCCCATACGGAGAATATACCGCCGACGGAGGCTTTGAGATTTCTGACAATTCAATAATTACAATTAAGCAAAAGGCAGGCTTGCTGTAATTTTCGGAGGTGTTTATGGAAGACAGAATTATTCGTACGATGGAAGCTCTTCGCAGAAACAAAATGAAGCCGTATTATGCGGAGAGCAAAGAAGAACTTTTCGATTTGGTACGGGAGCTTATCAAGGATGATAAGTTGATAACCGCGGGCGGTTCTATGTCGCTTAAAGAAAGCGGAGTATCAGATTTGCTGATGTCCGAGTATAAGGGAATATATCTTGACCGTTCCGAGGGTAAAACTCCCGAGGAGGTCGGTAATATTTTCCGAAAGGCGTTTGTTTCGGATACGTTTTTTTCAAGCACAAACGCATTGACCGAAGAGGGCGAGCTTTACAACGTTGATGGAAACGGAAACCGCGTTTCCGCGATGATTTTCGGACCGAAGCAGGTTATCATCGTCGCAGGAGTCAATAAGATCGTAAAAGACCGCGATGAGGCAAAGCTCCGCGTTGAAAAAATCGCGGCGCCAAAGAACACGGTAAGGCTGAACTGTCAGACGCCGTGCGCTCAAACGGGAGAATGCCGGCATTGCCGCAGCGATGCGAGAATATGCTGTTCTTATGTGTTTTTGGGGCAGCAGCGCGTTCCCGACAGAATAAAGGTTATAATCGTAAACCAACAGCTTGGTTATTAAATCATTGTGTGGGGTAGTTTATGGCGTATTACATAGGTGTTGATATAGGCGGAACAAACATTGCCTGCGGGATTGTTAACGACAGTTGTGAAATTATCGCACGCTCAAAAATCAAAACAAATTCCTCGGGTAATTCCCTCGCATACAAGGACGTGCTTAAGGTTATAAAATCAGCCGTAATCGCCGCTTGTAAAGAAGCCGGAATTGAAGTCTCAGAGGCAAGATCCATAGGCGTAGGCTCTCCGGGAGTATGCAACAGCGAAAGCGGAGTAGTTGAAAACTGCAGTAATTTAGGTTTTGATAACTCCCCTGTAAAGGCTGACCTTGAGAATGAATTTAAAATTCCCGTATATCTTGACAACGACGCAAACGCCGCGGCTTTCGGTGAGTTTATGTCGGGCGCGGCAAAGGGCGCGAAAAATGCGGTCGTCATTACTCTCGGAACAGGTGTTGGCGCCGGTATTATTATCGACAAGAAAATTTACCGCGGTTCAAATTTCGCCGGAGGAGAGATAGGGCATACCGTTATTGTCGTAGACGGAGTGCAGTGCGGATGCGGAAGACGCGGCTGCTTTGAGGCATATTCTTCTGCTACGGGACTTGTAAGAATGACGCTTAAAGCAGGTGAAGAGAATCCGCAAAGTATTATTAACGAGATCATCAAACAGGACGGCAGATGTTCAGCGCGGACAGCGTATAAGGCAATGAAAGCGGGAGATTCTGTCGGAAAAGCCGTGACCGATGATTATGTAAAATACCTTGCCTGCGGTATCACAAACGTCATAAATACATTCCAGCCGGAGATACTGTGCATCGGCGGCGGTGTGTGCAATGAGGGCGATATCTTACTTAACCCGCTGAGAGAAGCGGTCGCGGCACAGGTCTACTCTAAAAACAGCGCGAAAAATACCGAAATAGTCATCTGCAGTCTCGGAAACGACGCGGGAATTATCGGTGCGGCAATGCTGCATAAAGCATAAAAATAGAACGGTCTTACCGTATAATATGAAAGGATAATCAAAATGAGAAGTGATCTTATCAAAAAGGGAGTTGAAAAAACTCCTCACAGAGCGGTATTAAAGTCGCTCGGAGTTATCGACAGCGAAATGAACAAGCCGTTTATAGCCGTTGTATGCGCGGCAAGCGACTATGTTCCGGGGCATCAGCATCTGCATGAGATCTCGCGTTATGTTAAGGACGGAATAAGAAACGCGGGCGGAGTTCCGTTTGAGTTCTTTACGATCGGTGTCTGCGACGGTCTGGCTATGAACCATAAAGGTATGAGGTATTCTCTTGCCTCGCGCGAGCTTATCGCGGACAGCATTGAAGTAATGCTTACGGCTCATCCGCTTGACGGAGTTGTTTTCATTCCGAACTGTGATAAAATTGTTCCCGGAATGGTTATGGCTGCCGCAAGAATGAACCTGCCCTCGATTTTCGTAAGCGGAGGTCCTATGAATCCCGGATGTGTGCAGGGAAAAAGAGTGGGCTACTCTGAGATATATGAGGCAATAGGACAGTACTCAAGCGGCGAGATAGGCGATGATGTTATCAAGGACTATGAGAACAACGCTTGTCCTACCTGCGGTTCTTGTTCGGGAATGTACACCGCAAACTCGATGAACTGTCTTACTGAAGCGATTGGACTTGCGCTCCCGACTGCGGGAACGGAGCCCGCGGTAAATTCCTCGCGCCGCCGTCTTGCTAAGGAAACAGGCGAGCGTGTAGTAGAACTTGTAAAGCAGAATATCCGTCCGCTGGATATACTTACGAAAAAGAATATGGAAAACGCTCTCGCTACGGATATGGCGATCGGAGCTTCATCGAATACTGTTCTTCACCTTCTCGCAATAGCTCATGAGGCGGGAGTAGATATCAAGCTCTCCGATATCGACGCAATGAGCAGAAAAACTCCCCAGCTTGCCAAGCTCAATCCCGCGAGCAGTGTGTTCATTACCGACTTGAACGACGTCGGCGGAATTCAGACGGTAATCAAGGAGCTTGCCAAAGGCGGACATATCAACGAGGATGTACTGACGGTAAGCGGAACTCAGAAGGAGCGCATAGCGGCCGCGAGAAATGCCGACGGAACTGTTGTCCATACGGTTGAGTCGCCTATCAGAAAGGACGGCGGGATCGCCATACTCAGCGGAAACCTCGCGGAGAACGGCTCGGTTGTAAAGCAGGGCGCTGTAAAGCCCGAGATGATGGACTTTACCGGTACAGCGCGCGTGTTTGACGGCGAGCAGCCTGCCTGCGACGCTATCTTAAACGGCGAGATAAAGGCGGGAGACGTTGTCGTAATTCGCTATGAAGGCCCCAAGGGCGGTCCGGGAATGCCGGAGATGCTTGCTCCTACCGCGGCAATTGTCGGAAAGGGACTTGACGGAAGCGTTGCGCTTATCACTGACGGACGCTTCAGCGGCGCGTCGAGAGGCGCGGCTATAGGTCACGTTTCACCCGAGGCGGCTGAGGGCGGACTTATCGCGTTTGTCGAGGACGGGGATAAGATACACATTGACATTCCCAACCGTTCGGTTACGCTTCTTGTTGACGACGCGGTCATCGCGGAGCGCAAGAAAAAGGGCGTACTTCCCGAAAAGGAACTTCAGGGCTATCTCAAGCGTTACGCAAAGCTTGTCACATCATCAAATACAGGCGCGGTATTCAAGGATTAAATTATGATAAAGGCGCGGTATATAATACCGCGCCTTTTGGCATATTTTCTGAATATAGGACATACATTTCAGTATGATTGAGCTGAAGATCAAGAATACTTATGTGCGCCTAAGCTTTACATTTTTTTTGTCAGTTGCTCTTTTTTTGCTGACAAACGGCGGATTTGGTTTTGCGGCTTTATGCGCCTGCGGAATACACGAGCTTTCACATCTGGTCTTAATGATTATCTTCGGGATTCCCGCGGACGAGATATTGTTTTACGGAGCGGGTATACGCATTTCTTCGCGTGAGATCAGCCGCACCGGTAAACTGCCGCGAGCGCTGATACTGACCGCGGGATGTGTGGGAAATCTTGTCGCGGCGGCGGTCATGCTCATAGCTGGAAATAATGTCGCATCGGCAATCAATTTGTTCACTGCGTTTTTCAACATTCTTCCGATCGGCTCGCTTGACGGGGCGCAGCTTCTGAAAAATTTCGCGGTTAGCCGCTGTAAGCCCGAAAATGTTGACAAGATCATGCGTATAGCCGGGATAGGTTCAGCGGTCTTGCTGTTGGCCGTCGTTATTTTTATCGGTGGTGCTTCATTTTACTTTTCGATTATCATACTGTATATTGTGTTTTTATGCTGCCTAAAAACATAGCTGTATAAACCAACAAAAAAAATAATATAAATTGTCGAAATAGACAAAAATTATGATTTTTACTTGACAAATGATATTTTCTTATTTTATAATATAATAGCAGATATTGCAAATTAATTTTATTTAAGGAGAAAAACTATGAGATTTGAAATCAAAGGCGAGCCGTTGCCTGTCGTTCTTGTTTACTTAGACGCAAACGAGAAGGTAAATTGCCAGAAGGGCGCAATGTCATGGATGACCCCGAATATGAAGATGGAAACAAGCACAGGCGGATTTGGCAAGGCTATGAGCAAGATGTTTTCCGGCGAGTCTATTTTTACTAATACATACACTTCGGAGGGCGGTCCCGGTATGATCGCTTTTGCTTCGAGCATTCCCGGTTCGATCCTTCCGTTTGATATCAGCCAGGGAGAGATGATCGTACAAAAGGGCGGTTATCTTGCGTCCGAGCCGGGTGTAGAGTTCTCGGTGGCTTTCCAGAAGAAGTTCAGCACGGCTATGTTCGGCGGTGAGGGCTTTATTATGCAGCGTCTTTCCGGAAAAGGTATGGCGTTTGTTGAGATCGACGGATATGTTGTTGAGTACGAGCTTCAGGCGGGTCAGCAGATGCTTATAGATACGGGCTATCTGGCTGCTATGTCTTCTACCGTAACTATGGAGATCGAAAAGGTAAAGGGTGTAGGAAACGTTCTGTTCGGCGGTGAGGGTCTGTTCAATACAAAGGTTACCGGACCAGGTAAGATCTATTTGCAGACAATGCCCGCCAACAATTTGGCAGGCGCGCTCCAGAAATACATTGTTACCAGCTCGTAATAATTGAAGCAGTGTGATTTTGAACAGTAGAATAGGCGTACCTTTAAACAGCGGAATTGCTACCAAAATATATGGAGGTCTGAAATATGAACATTTTGTATGCGGCGAGTGAAGCGCTGCCGTTTGCGGCAAGCGGCGGTCTTGCGGATGTTGCGGGCTCGCTTCCGAAGGCTCTCGTAGCCGCGGGACATGACGCGCGCGTTGTAATGCCGTACTATGTAAATACCATTAAGCCCGAGCAGAAGGAAAAGATGCAGTTTGTCACAAACTTTACCGTTCCTGTGGGCTGGAGAAGTCAGTACTGCGGAGTTTTCTCGCAGGTTACAGATGGCGTTACCTATTACTTTATTGATAATGAGTATTATTTTAAGCGCGATCACGGTCTTTACGGATATTTTGACGACGCCGAAAGATATGTTTTCTTCAGCAGAGCCGTCCTTGAGATGCTTCGCCATATAGACTTCCATCCGCAGATCATAAACTCAAACGACTGGCAGTGCGCGCTTATTCCTGTTTATCACCATCTGTTCTATAAAAACGAGTGGGGATTCGGCGACATCAAAAACGTGTTTACTATCCATAACATCGGTTATCAGGGACAGTACGGTCTTGATATCGTAAAGGATATCGTGGGCATTCCGCCGCATAATGTAAGCATAGTTGAGTACGATCGCGATCTGAACTTTATGAAAGGCGCTATCGAGGTTGCTGATAAGGTAACTACCGTTTCTCCTACTTATGCTAAGGAAATACTTGACCCGTGGTTCTCTCACGGACTCGACAGAATACTCCGCAACAAGCAGTATAAAACGTGCGGTTTCTTGAACGGAATTGATACCGAGCTGTACAATCCCGAGAAGGATCCCGGTATTGCCGCGAAATTTTCCGCGAAAAATCAGAAGGGTAAGGCTGCCTGCAAGTCCGCTCTGTTTGAAGAGTTCGGAATGCCGCAGTATGACGTTCCTCTTATCGCGATGATTTCAAGATTTGCTGACCATAAGGGATTTGATCTCGTAAGATATGTATTTGACGAGATTGTTTCAACAGCCGATATGCAGGTGGTTATTCTCGGTTCGGGTGAAAAGCAGTATGAGGATTTCTTCCAGGAAATGCATTGGCGTTATCCCGACAAGGTAGGCTTCTACCGCGGATATAATCCTCAGCTCGCAAAGAGAATTTACGCCGGCGCGGATATGTTCCTCATGCCGTCGAAGAGCGAGCCGTGCGGTCTTGCGCAGATGATCGCGGCAAGATACGGAACGATTCCGATAGTTCGCGCTACGGGCGGTCTTAA
>JAFLUG010000019.1 GCA_022508885.1 Oscillospiraceae bacterium
AAGTCTTTGAAGGGGAGTTTGAGGGGAAACTTTCTTCAGAAAGTTTCCCCTCAAAAATAAATGAATTCCAAGTGTGTTAAACCGTCAAATACCAAAAGGCTGTATCATCAATAGTTTTCGGGACAGATCTCAAAATAGCTCTGCGGTTTTCCGCAGACGGGGCATTGCTCGGGAGCGTTTGTCCCGACGACTATGTGTCCGCAGTTCCGGCATTCCCAGACCTTGACCTCGCTTTTTTCAAAAACCTCCTGCATCTCAACATTTTTCAGCAGCGCGCGGTAGCGTTCTTCATGGTGCTTTTCAATCTGGGCCACCATACGGAACTTGCACGCAAGCTCGTGAAAGCCCTCCGCGTCCGCCGTTACCGCGAAATCCTCATACATTTCCGTCCATTCAAAATTTTCTCCCTCCGCGGCGTCTTTGAGATTCTGCGTGGTTACGTCTATACCGCCAAGCTCCTTATACCATATCTCGGCGTGCTCGCGCTCGTTTTCGGCGGTTTTCTGAAATATCGCGGCGATCTGTTCAAAGCCGTCCTGCTTTGCTTTAGCGGCAAAAAATGTGTACCTGTTTCTTGCCTGTGATTCTCCCGCAAACGCCGCCTCGAGGTTGCGCTCGGTCTTTGTGCCGCTGTATTGGTTTTTGGTTTTGGCGCTTGTTTCCTCAAGATGTTCTCCGGTAGCCTTGCATTTAGGGCATACAGCCTCCGCGCGGTTAGGAGCGTCAAAAATCTCCCCGCAAAGCTTGCATTTGAATTCAGCCATAATATCCTCCTTGTTTTTTATTTTATCTTTACATGATTTTGGGAAAATATTCGTGCCAATTCTGCTATATGATTGTTTAAAATCACTAAATTGAAAAAAAGTTTACACATATGGCGAAAATCATTTATAATTAAGTAGAGGTGATGTTTATGCGAAAAATTCTGATAAACGCCATAAGCGCGTCTTTGCTTATCTCAATAGTTTCATACTGTAATCTTGTGGGAGGGAACAGCTACGTCGGCGCGGCGCTGTTTTCGTTCGGGCTTATTGTCATCTGCGCGTATTCAATGAGCCTGTTTACGGGAATGGCAGGGTACATAACAAAATCAAACGTTGTCCCGTTTTTAGCCGCGACGGGTATAAACTGCGTCACGGCGTTTGTGTTCGGAGTTTTAGGCTCGCTCAATCCCGCCTGTAAGGAAAGAGCAATGGCGGTATGCGCGGGGAAGATAGACAAGGGAATCCTGTGGATGCTTGTCTCGGCGGTTTTCTGCGGGATGCTGATATATCTCGGCGTTGATTTCTACAAAAAGCGTCAGAGCTTTCTGGGAATAATTTTCGCCGTTCCTATCTTTGTTGTCTGCGGCTTTGACCATACCGTTGCGGACTTGTTTTATTACGGAGCGTCGGGGAATTATAAAGCCGAACACTTGTTGCTCTTGCTTGCCGCGATTGTCGGAAACACTCTCGGAAGCAATATAGTAAGAGCGCTGATCTACGCGGCTAATAAAGATAAAGAGGAGCAAAAAGTATGATAATCGTTTCAAAAAACAGTGACGGCGATTTCTCGTCAGTACAGGCGGCAGTAGACGCGGCAAAAAGCGGAGATGAAATACTCGTAAAAAGCGGCGTATACAAAGAGCGCGTTGAGATAACAAAGCCGAATATCACGCTTTTAGGAAAAGGCGCGGAGAATACCGTCCTCGAAAACAATTATTATGCGAAGATGATAATGCCCGACGGCGAAAAGCGCGGTACCTTCCGCAGCTACACACTGCTTATAAACACAAACAATTTTACCTGCAAAAATATGACGATAACCAACTCCGCGGGCTTCGGGAGCGAAGTGGGGCAGGCGATAGCCGTTTATGCCGAGGGCGACGGGATTTTCTTTGAGGATTGCAGGCTTATCGGTCATCAGGACACGCTGTTTACGGGACCGCTCCCCGAGCAGGAATACGAAAAGGGCGGTTTCAGAGGACCCACCGAGTTCGCGCCGCGCGTTCAGGGCAGACAGCTCTACCGCCGCTGTTACATATCGGGCGAGGTGGATTTTATCTTCGGAAGCGCTGAGGCGTATTTTGACGGCTGCGATATTTTCTCGTACAATTGCAATAAGGAAATAAACGGCTATGTGACTGCTGCTTCGACCTACAATGATAGGGAGGTCGGATATGTTTTCAACAACTGCCGTCTTATCTCCGACTGTCCCGAAAACACGGTCTATCTCGGCAGACCGTGGCGCGACTACGCGAAAACCGTGTTTATAGGCTGTGAGTTCGGGGAACATATACACCACGACGGCTTTCACGACTGGAACAAGGAAAAAGCCCGCGAGACCGCGTTCTATGCTGTATATAACTGCACAAAAAGCGGCGCGGAGTTTATACCCTCCGCACCGTTTGTAAAGAGTATTTCACGGGAATACGCCGAAAGTCTGCTTGAAAGAATGAACAAGCTCTCGGACGAGCTGTCAATGCTTTAATGATTTGGCAATACCGTCCGCCCATTTTTCCGTGTAGAATGAACGGTAGTTTATACTGTTAAGCTTTCGGTATTTTTTAAAAAACGCCGCCCAGATAAACGACGGAACGCCGATTATAAACAGATACAGCGGACCAAGGATAAGCGATTGAATTGTATGAGCGTATTCGTGGCGCAAAAGCTCGTTGTTTTTATTCCCGACAAAAACGAACATCCCGAGTGACACGCTGTATTTCCATTCCGTAACGACAGCGCCTCTGTGAAAAAAGTGTTTACGCTTTCCGAGCGCAAGAAACAGGATAAGACCCGCCGTTGTCTGCAAAATTCCCCATGTACACTGAATAATTATGTATAGAATTACCGTCGTTATCACCCTCTTTTCTACGCTTTATTATACAGCATTTAAAAATAGTTGTCAACGGAGATTTCGACCTGTCAGGCGGAATTATGCGGAATTTCGGGAAATCTGTTTTGAGAATAAATTTAAACGGCAGATGTGGCGAAAGGGTAACGCGGCCGCGGAGTCGTGATTGATGATATGCAATGGGGTCTCTGCGACGATGTGCGGGTTCAACTCCTGTCATCTGCCACCTAACAGTATAACGCGCTCGTTTGCCGAGCGCGTTATTGTTTACTGTTTATTGTCAACTATCCACTTTAAAAGCCCCTCGCACCCCTCGCAGACGTCGCTGTAGGTGCGCTCAAAATCCCCCGTATACCAAGGGTCGGAAATATCGCGGGGGTTGTCCGAAAAA
Source organism: Oscillospiraceae bacterium (assembly GCA_022508885.1). Taxonomy (GTDB): domain Bacteria; phylum Bacillota; class Clostridia; order Oscillospirales; family Ruminococcaceae; genus CAG-115. Next base: position 3,224 of record JAFLUG010000019.1, read on the forward strand.
TCAAGCAGGCGGTATATCTTACTGTCGTGCTTTCCCGATGAAAGCCGCGTTATATTACGGATATTTGCGCTGTCCATACCGATTATCAGGTCGAATTTCCCAAAGTCCGAGGCGTTCATCTGTCTCGCGCGCTTTTGGGAATAATCAATTCCAAGCCGCCTGAGAATTGCCGCTGTTCCTCGGTGAACCCCGTTTCCGAGTTCCTCAGTAGAAGTTGCCGCCGACTCGGCGATGACCCCCTCGATACCGCGCTTTTTCACCATATCGTTAAAGATAAACTCCGCCATGGGCGAGCGGCAGATGTTGCCGTGGCAGACAAATAGTATCTTAAGCATTTTATTTCCTTTCAGGACCGCCGTCAGCGGTAAAAACCGCGTTTATTACTGACAGTTTTCCCGCTCTTTGTTTATCATATCTACGATCTCAAAATAATCGTTGATCTCTTTCTGAGCCTGCTCTTGGGTCATTTCAAAATGAGCCATTAGTAAATGAAGGACGGTTTCTGTCGTGCAGTCCTGCGAGAATTTGTCGCGTATCAAGTCTAACGGCTCCATGATCTTTCTCCTTTAAATCTTATGTTGTTTGCCCCTCCGCATGATATGCAAAGGGGCAAAAGCGTTTACTGTCAATTCTTTCTGTATCCCTGAATAATATTTTTGAGCGTATCCGCCTGACTGTTAAGCTCTTCCGCTGATGCCGCGCTTTCCTGCGCGTTTGCCGCGGCTGTCGTTACATAATCAGACACAAGCCTTACGTTTTCGTTTATACCGCCCATAAGGGTCTGCTGCTCGTGAGAATCCTCGTTTATGCTGACGATTATCTTGTCGATTATCTCGGTCTGCTCTACGACCTTGCGCAGAGATTCGGAGGTCTCATCGGCAATTTGGCGGCCGTTCATTACAGCGTTTACCGAGCGCTCAATAAGCTCGGATGTCTGCTCTGAGGCTTCGGCGCTCTTTCCCGCGAGGTTTCTTACCTCGTCTGCGACAACCGCAAAGCCCTTTCCGGCTTCGCCGGCTCTTGCAGCCTCGATAGAAGCGTTAAGCGCGAGGATGTTGGTCTGAAAGGAGATATCCTCAATGGTACTGATGATCTTCTTTATCTCCTCCGATGACGATGATATCTCATCCATCGCCTCAAGCAGTCTGCTCATCTGACTGCTGCTGGTATTTACAACGTCGGCGGTTTGACGCGCGGTATTTCTCGCGTTGTCTGTGCCGGTCACGTTGTTTTCTATCTTTTTTGAGACCGTGCCTATTCCCGAAACGATCTCAGTGATAAGCGCCGTTTGCTGTGAAACAGTGTCCGCAAGGTTTGTCGAGCCGTTTGCAACCTCGTTCGCTCCGACGGAAACGTCATTAGAAGCCTGTTCTATGCCGTTGAATACGTCGGACAGATCGCTTGCTATCCTGTCGAGAGAGCTCTTTATTTTCACATAATCGCCGATGTATTCGGTGCGCGATTCGCGGTCAAACTTTCCGTGAGCAATACCCTCAAGTCTGTAATCAATATCGTCTATGTAGTTTTTGATAGAAGCGTTGTTGTTTTCTATCGTGTGGCAGACCTCGCCTATCTCGTCATTTGCGCTGTAATCAAATGAAACGTCAAGAACTCCCGAAGCAACGTCGTGTGCCTTGTTGGCAATATCCTTGAGCGGAGAAAACGCCGATCTCATCTGGATATACATTATGAACATAATGTACAGCGAGCTTATTATAAGCAGTCCGACAAACATCAGGATTATCAGCACATATACCGAGTTATATTCGTTGTTGTTAAGGACATATCCAAGCTTCCAGCCGGTGGATTCAAGAACCACCTCGCCGTATCTCGCGGTCTCGCTGTTATAGTCGGTCACAAACGGAAGGTCAGCTGTATCCATATCCACCGAATATCCTTTCATGGTGTCGGCGAGGTTGGTAAACACGTCGTTTTCGTTTGCGTCAAGCTGTGCCTGAAAATCGGTGTTCTCATGCACTATGATCGAACCGTCTGCGGTCGTAAGTAAAGCGTATCCGCTTTCGTCAACATGAAGCTCGCTCACATAACCCGCCAGCGTGTCAAGAAAAACGTCTATCGCTATAACACCGACAGTTTCACCGTTTTTCTGGAACTTATCCGCAATGGTGATTACCATGCGAGAGGTCTGGACGTCGGTATACGGGTCGGTTACGACAGGACCGTCTGCCGCAGCCGCCATTTTATACCAGACTCTCGAGGTGGGGTCATAATTCTCCGAAAAATACTCCGATCCGAATATGTAATCCTTGTTGGAAAATCCGATATAGCAGTCGAAGATATCACTGTCCATAGCGGTACAGGCGTGTAAAAAGTCCAGAATATCCTCTCTGTTTGACACGAAATCTCTGTTCTCGGCTGTCATTGCCATAAATTCCGCTAAAGTTGTTTTTTCGCTGAACCACGTTTCCATAGCATTTGCGCGGGCCTCAAGACTCGCCATAACGGTCTGATGCTTCTGGTCGTTATGGTTTACGACCGCGATTATACACGCGGCGATAGAAACCAACAGCACAACGAATGCGGCAGTCATGGTCACTTTGAATATAAGGAACTTTCTGATTCCAAGTTTCTTTTTCATTATTTTGTTACTCCTTATCAATCTGTATAATTATGTATATTATACCATGGATTTACTGAAAAATCAAGGGCTTTTTCAAAACATGGAAACATACAGTATAGAAAAAATAAAGCACAGCCTGCTCGCGTTACAGTTTTCATGTAATGCAGGCAGGCTGTTTTTGTTGAACTCGTCACTCTGCGTCGTAATTCTCCAGAAACGAGTGCCGCTCGTGACCTATCTTATATCCGGGGAAGGTGTTGAGACAAACGGAATGTATGCTGTTGAAAAGACTCTTTTCAAGAATCGGATTATCTTTCCTCAAACGCTGTATCAACAGCTTTATCTCCTGGCGCTTGGAGTCTCCGCCGTCTTCGTGAGCCGCGTTGTTTTCGGTAAATCGGCAGGCGCACTGAATAAAATCCAGATTGTTATACCGTCTCCATGCCAAAATATCGTCCTCGTGGACGCAGTAAAGCGGACGGATAAGCTCCATGCCCTCAAAGTTCTGACTGTGCAGCTTGGGTATCATCGCCTGAAGCTGCGAGCTGTAAAACATAGCCATAAGCGTGGTCTCGATAACGTCGTTAAAATGGTGCCCAAGGGCAATCTTATTGCAGCCAAGCTCCTTTGCCTTCTTGTAAAGATGTCCGCGGCGCATTTTAGCGCACAGAAAGCACGGGTTTCTGTCCGTGTTGTTCGCTACTTCAAATATGTTGGTCTCAAAAACCGTTATCGGGATATGCAGAAGCTCGGCGTTGCTCTCGATTTTTCGGCGGTTAAGCTCGTTATACCCGGGATCCATTACGAGAAACACCGCCTCAAACGGCGTTTCGCTTATACGCAGAAGTATCTGTATCAGTTTAGCCATAAGCATGGAGTCTTTTCCGCCAGAAATACAGACGGCTATCTTATCTCCCTCTTGTATCAGCTCATACCGCTTTACCGCCTCGATAAACGGGTTCCATATCCCGTGGCGGTATTTTGTGATTATGCTGCGTTCAACCTTCTGATAAGGCTCCATTTCCAATATGTTCATTCTTGTATGCTCCCTGTAACGGCAGTAGTATTACCGCTTTATCAAATCTTTTATTACCTCTCCCGCGATGATAAGCCCCGCAACGGACGGCACAAAGGCGTTGCTGCCCGGGACCTGATTACGTTTAGGGCATTCTTCCGAAACCTCCGTATCTTCGACCGGCACGATCGGCTTTTCCTTTGAATACACGACCTTTAAAGCGGGAATATTTCTTCTCTTAAGCTCGTATCTCATCACTCTCGCGAGCGGGCAGACCGAGGTCTTATAAATATCCGCAACCTCGAAAGCGGTGGGGTCGAGCTTGTTTCCCGCGCCCATAGAGCTTATTATCGGCGTGCCCGCGGCATAAGCGTTTTCGACAAGCGCTATCTTTCCAGTTACCGTATCTATTGCGTCTATAACGTAGTCATACTCGGAAAAGTCAAATTGCTCCGCGGTTTCGGGCATATAAAAAGTTTTAAACGTGCGGACTTTTGCTTCCGGATTTATTTCGGAAACTCGCTCCGCCGCTGCGTCTGCCTTATATTTTCCGATAGTTTTGTGCGTGGCGATTATCTGGCGGTTTATGTTTGTAAGGCAAACCACGTCATTGTCGATAAGGTCAAGCGCGCCTACTCCCGAGCGCGCCAGCGCCTCTACAGCGTAGCCTCCCACGCCGCCTATGCCGAAAACCGCGACACGCGAAGCAAAAAGTTTTTCCATTGCCTCTTTTCCGAGCATAAGCTCTGTTCTTGAAAACTGATTTAACATGTTACTGTTCCCCGTAAATATCCAAACATTCGCCTCGTTTACAGCATCTCCCGCAGATATTCCCGATAACCGCCGGTAAGGTTTAAGACGTTATATCCGCTGTCCGAAAGAAGCTCGGCAAATTCTCCGCTTAATTCGCCTATATGACAGAACAGGCATATCGTTTTATCCTTCGGGAGCCTGTAAAGCTCCTTTATATCTTCAGCGGGGATATTTACAGCCCCCGGTATCGTGCCCTTATCAAACATTTCTTTGCTTCTCAGGTCCACGAGTATATCGTCCTCGGAGCGCGTTTTCAGATACTCCGAGACATTTATTTCCTTTATCATTCAGATCCCGCCTTTTGTTTTTTACTGACAGCCGTTTACTTCGTATTCTTTACTGTTATCCGCAAGGGAAAGAATTTCGGGATCATTTCCGCATATCCTGCATTTTGCGTTGGCTTTGCCGGTTTTTACCGTCTGGATACGCATTGAAAGCGCGTCAACGCGCAAAACCCTGCCCACAAGCAGCTCGCCTGTCCCCAGCAGATACTTTATGGCTTCCGCCGCCTGAATACTCCCGATAATTCCCGTGACCGCGCCTAAAACTCCCGCCTGAGAGCAGGTGACGGTCTGCTCCTGCGAAGGAACTTTATCAAGCAGACAGCGCAGACACGGACCCTTTTCTGGGACGTAGGTCATAACCTGACCCTCAAAGCGCACCGCTCCCGCGTGAGAATACGGCTTTTTCGAAAGCACGCACGCGTCGTTTATCAGAAATTTTGTCTCGAACCTGTCTGTGCAGTCCGCAATGAAATCGTACTGTTCGATTATTTCCCGTATATTTTCAGCGGTTATCCTCTCGGAATGCTGAACAACAGTAACATCGGGATTCAGAGCCTTCAGCGCGATTTCCGCGGATGCTGTCTTTTTCATTCCCAGACGTTCTGTTGAGTGTATTACCTGACGCTGTAAATTCGACAGATCAACGCTGTCATAGTCCGCTACGCCGAGCGTCCCTACGCCCGCCGCCGCCAGATACATCAGGGCATTTGAACCCAACGCCCCCGCGCCTATAACAAGCACCCTCGAACTCAGCAGCTTTTTCTGACCCTTAACGCCGATTTCCTTTAGAACAAAGTGTCTTGAATAACGCTCTGCCTGTTGTTCCGAAAAAATCATAGTAAACCCCTTATCTGAAATTCAAACTTAAACCGATCCGCTAAAACAGCGTTATATCCGAGCGACACTTATGATTATACCACAAAACAATAAAATTCGGTAAATTTTTTTAAAATTTTTTTCATAACCACTTGACAAAATAAAATAACGGTGCTATAATGTAATCAATAAAGCCTATAACACAGATAGGTTTTATCAAATAAATTCGTTTTAGGAGTGTAGTGACAATGTTTAAGCGATGTTGAAGATGTAACAAAATCTTTAAAGTGAAATTAACATAATAATGAAAAAGGAGATAATACATATGAAAACAGTTGAAAAGATCACCGACCTTATCGGAAAAACCCCGCTTTTGAGGCTGACAAACTACATCAGCGAAAAAGAGCTTGGCGCGGACATTTACGCAAAGCTTGAGTATTTCAATCCCGCGGGCAGCGTTAAAGACAGGATAGCAAAGGCAATGATAGACGACGCCGAGGCAAAGGGCGTATTAAAGCCCGGTTCTGTTATTATCGAGCCCACCAGCGGAAATACCGGAATAGGGCTTGCCGCTGTAGCGGCTTCGAGAGGTTATAAAATAATTCTCACAATGCCGGAGACCATGAGCGTCGAGCGCCGCAATCTTCTCAAAGCGTACGGAGCGGAGCTTGTTCTTACAGAGGGTGCAAAGGGCATGAAGGGCGCTATTGAAAAGGCAAACGAGCTTGCTGAGGCCACTCCCGACAGCTTTATCCCCGGTCAGTTCGTCAATCCCGCAAATCCCGCCGTACACCTTGCGACTACGGGTCCCGAGGTCTGGGACGATACCGACGGAAAGGTCGATATATTTGTCGCGGGCGTAGGCACGGGCGGTACATTATCGGGCGTAGGCGGATATCTCAAGAGCAAAAACCCCAACGTAAAAGTCGTAGCCGTTGAGCCGGCGGGCTCTCCGGTCCTTTCCAAGGGCACTCCTGGACCGCATAAGATACAGGGAATAGGCGCGGGCTTTGTTCCGGATACGCTAAATACAAGCATCTACGATGAGATAATCACGGTTGAAAACGAGGACGCTTTTGAAACCGGACGCACCCTCGCGCGCAGAGAGGGTCTGCTCGTAGGCATTTCCTCGGGCGCGGCTGTGTGGGCGGCGACCGAGCTTGCGAAGCGTCCCGAAAACAAGGGTAAGATAATTGTGGCTCTTCTGCCTGACACGGGCGAGCGCTATCTTTCCACACCAATGTTTTCCGAGTAAAGCAGCATAATAAAAACTCCGCCTGACTTAACATCGGGCGGAGACTTTGTTTATATCATATAATCGTTGGCGTACTGTTCACGCTTAGAGTCGAGAATATCCTGTATTGTCACGCTGTCGAGATATCGGTTTATAACGCGGTCAAGTTCCTGCCAAACGGGGATCATCACGCGTTCAATGCCGTTCTGTTCCTGCTCGTCATAGTCCGTGGGCGACAGACTGTCTTCCGTCAGCCTGAGAATTTCCCCGACGCTGAGTTTACTCGCGCCCTTTGCCAGCATATACCCGCCCTGAAACCCGCGGTTTGTCTTAAGTATGCCGTTTTTGTTAAGAATGGGAACTATCTGCTCGAGATACTTTTTGGAAATATCCTGACGGCTCGCGATATCCTTAAGCGCCACATAACCGTCGCTCTGGTGCTCCGCTAAGTCAATAAGCATTCTCAGCGCGTACCTGCCCTTCGTTGATATTTTCATTTTACCGTCTCCTTCCATAATTTCATACCTCTATAATACCATATTTTTTGTAGGTTTTCAAGGGCTTTTCAAAATTATTGGCAATTTTTAAACAAAGACCGTTGAGTTGAGAAGAAATCGCTTTATAATTACACTTGACAATTTGTCGATTTTAGGTTATAATTAAATTACAGAAAAAAGCTGGACGGTATGGAGCGACTGCTCTGAGCCTTGTGAATTTTACGTTTGGGGAGATGTAAGAAGTATGTATTTATGTAAGTTGAAATTTTTTATCGAAACGAGGTCCGACGAGCCCGAGAGGATATTGCGTTCTGTGGCTCTGCCCGAGGACTGCGAGCTTGACGTATGCACGGCAGACGAGCTTGACGAGAGCGGTCTGTCTGCTTTGGACTGCGCGATAATTTCCGACGGAAACCCGTCTGCCCTCATAAAAGCCGACGCCGCAAAGAGAGTGAAAAAGGTTCTTCTGGCGGAGGGAAGCGAGCTTAAGAAAATGGAAGCGTGGGAGCTTGAATCCGTCGACGATATTTTCGCTATGCCCGACGGCGCGAGATATGACAAAACGATACTTTCCGCGCATTTCAGACGGCTTATAAACACAATGAAAAACGAGTCCGACGCGCGCAAGGGGAAAATATACTTTGAGACGGCTATCGACAGTATTCCCGACCTTGTATGGTTTAAGGACGGCGACGGCGCGCACCTTATCGTAAACGACAGCTTTTGCGCTCTGGTAGAAAAAACCAAGGAGCAGATATACAAGCGCGGTCATTACTACATCTGGGATATCCCGCGCGAGGAATATGAAAAGGGCGAGTATGTCTGCCTCGAGTCCGAAGACGAGGTAATTCAGGCGCGCGCCACCTGTGTGTTTGACGAGAAGATAAAAACACATGACGGAATGCGTCAGTTTAAAACTTATAAATCCCCGCTTATCGATGCTGACGGAAGTATTTTCGGTACCTGCGGCGTGGCTCACGACGTAACCGACCTGCACAATATGAACAACGAGATAAACGTCATAATCGAAAGTATGCCGTACGCGATAATAGTAGACGATAACAACAATGTCATAATCAATACCAACGAGGAATTCAACCTGATGTTCGGTGTAAAAGAAAACCTCAAGGGAGTTACGATAAACGAGTGGATAGACCGCTATATAACAGGCAGGATAGAGCGTATACCCGAAAAGGACGAATTTATGATCAGCGACGGCGGTGAAACTAAAACAATACAGTTTAAACAACAGAACATCACCGATATTTTCGGGGAGACTATCGGCAGCATGGGCATATTCCGCGATATCACCATCGAGCGCAGAAACGAGCTTATGACGATAAAAAGCGCCAACACCGACTTTCTTACCAAGCTCCACAACCGCCGCAGTCTGTTCCATTATCTGGACAAGAAAAAAAGGTCGCCCAAGTTTACGTTTATCTGCGTCGACCTCGACAATTTCAAACAGGTAAACGATATCTACGGTCATCACAAGGGCGACGAGGCTCTGATAATTGTCACAGATGTAATGCGCGAGTGCTTTCCCGATGATTTCATAGCGCGTCTGGGCGGAGATGAATTCCTGATAGTTATCAACCGCGGCGCTGATATAGAGAAGATAAAAGAACAGGTAACAGTATTTCAGAACAAGCTGAATTCCGAGTACAGGAAGTCCAAGGAATTTGCAGAGCTTACCACAAGTATAGGTATTGCCGTTGAAACTCTCGCGGCATGCGGAAAATATGACTTTGACAAGATACTCCGCCAGAGCGACCGTGCTCTTTACAAGGCGAAAAACGGCGGCAAGGCGCAGTTCTGCGTTTATGAATAGCGCCGGAGATAGGGCTATTTTTGCTAAAAATGTGTACAGTCATCTGTACACATTTTTTGTTCTTTTGAGCAAAAAAATATATTGACAAAATGTCGAAAATTTTGTATAATACATATGTATAATATATTTCTGTGTTAAAGCATGAAACCAGCTTGAAGACAGGGAAAGAGGATATTATGTCAAAAATAGGCTTAAAGCTGATCGTGGTTTTTTTATCGGGCTTGTTGGTCACTATACTGGTATTAAGTATAATTTCAACGGCCATGTCGTCGTCGATAATCAACAACATTGTGCAGGGAGATAATATTTCAAGCGTCAATACCGTACAGGGTGAGATCACCGATGAGATCATGCGTTTGAGAAGCATTATCGTGACTATGGATTCGCTCGATCTTTCGCTTAAAGGCTATGAGGACCGGGTGCTGATGTTCTGGAATAATCAAAAAGAAAGAGCAAGTGAATTTCTGGCGCTTTACGATGAAAGCGGCAATGTTTACTTTAAGACGGACAACTACGAGTTGGCTGATTTTGACCGCAGTCGTGCGCTGCAAGGCGGATGGATGGGATTTGTAAATGATTCTAAAATGGACCTTACCATTCAGGTCTGCGTGCCTATTGAGCGCGACGGCAATAAAGTAGGCGCGGCGCTTTGCGGAATGTATATGTCCGACAATGAGTTCCTTGATGAGATAAAAGAGCAGACAGACGCCGAAATTACTTTGTTCAGCGGAAATGTCCGCTTTTCCACCACCCTTACCGATGCAAAGGGACAGCGCGCTGTAGGCACGACGATGGCGGATAATATCGCAAATCAGGTGCTTACAAAGGGAGATGTCTATCAGGGCGAGGCTGTGCTGTTTGATCAGAAGCACTATGTGGCGTATGTTCCGATGCCCGATATCAACGGAAACATAATCGGTGCGTATTTTTCGGGTATGTCCACCGCGGAAACCGACGCGGGACAGATGCAGCTTGCGATCATTACGCTTGTGGTGGCGGTTGTTATCGGGGCTTTAATGGTGGTAGTTATCGTGATCGCCAACAAAAAGATACTTATCGACCCTATCAAAGAGGCAAACATTATTGCCGAGGATATGAGCCACGCGGAATTCCGCAAGCCGAAAACGACCTTTAAGTTCGCAAGGGACGAGCTTGGCGACTTTGTTGTAAAACTCAGGGCGACCAAGGACGAGCTTAACAAATATATAGACGACATCAATTCCGTCCTTTCGGAAATGGCAACAGGTAATTTTACCGTACGTCCCAAGGTAGAATATCACGGTGATTTTGCGGGTATCAAAAAGTCGTTTGACGAGATAGAGGATTCTCTCGCGGATATCATCGGTAACATAGGCGATACTTCACGCGAGGTAAGAAGCGGAGCCGAGCAGATATCCGAAGGCTCGAGCATGCTTGCCGACGGAACCTCAAAGCAGGCGTCCGCTATAGAAGAGCTTTCCGCTACAATAAACGAAATTGCCGTAAAGGTAAATCAGACCGCCCAGAACGCTTCCGACGCAAGCGGTATCTCTACTCAGACGGCAGATAAGATCACCTTCCAGAACAACGAAGTCAAGAATATGCTCGGTGCCATGGATGAGATAAAGGAAAAATCCGACCAGATCCAGAATATCATCAAGGCTATCGACGATATTGCTTTCCAGACCAATATCCTTTCTCTCAACGCCGCGATAGAGGCGGCTCGCGCGGGCGCGGCAGGCAAGGGCTTTGCGGTAGTTGCGGACGAGGTAAGAAATCTTGCGGCAAAGAGTGCTGAATCCGCGAAACAGACAGGCGAACTTATCAACGCCACCATTGAGGCGGTAAATAAGGGCACAGTAATAGCGCAGAGCACTGCCCAGACCATGAAAGAGGTCACCGCTCTGTCCGAGCGTACAAACGCGTATATCAGCGACATAACCTCCGCTACCGAAGAACAGTCGGATTCGATAAACCAGATAAAGACCGGCATAGAGAGCATTTCTCAGGTCGTACAGCAGAACTCCGCGACATCTCAGCAGACCGCGGCGTCCTGCCAGGAGCTTTCCAACCAGGCGGCTGTTCTTGAAAACCAGATCGAAAAATTCACTGTACTCAATCGCTGATAGCGTGCGGTAAACAGTAAAGAACAAGACGCAACCGAATAATTAACTACACCCCTTTAGTCAGACAATGCGGTATGATTACCAAAGAGTCTGAACAAAGGGGTGAGTTTGATTTTTTAAATGTTTTTTATTTTAATTGTCCGCAAGAATACTTTCCGCATCCTCCGCGGAGGGGAGCATAGACACAGTCGACAGCTTGCGGTTTATAGCTCTTGTGCGTGTTCCGATAAGCGAATCAAGCTCCTCGTCAACCTTTCTCAGGCGGTCGCGCGTCTTGGTGAGAATGTCCTCAAATGTTGAAAATTCCTTTTTGGCGGCTTCAAGTATCTTCCAGACTTCTCCGCTTTTCTTCTGTATCGCAAGAGTTTTAAAGCCCATTTGCAAGCTGTTCAGCATCGCCGCCATTGTGGAGGGCCCGGCGACATTGACGGAAAATTCCCTCTGCAAACGCTCAACCATACCACTGTTTACTACTTCGGCATACAATCCCTCAAACGGCAGGAACATTATGGCGAAATTCGTTGTATAGGGCGGGACGATATACTTGTCGTGAATACTTTTTGCGCAGCTGATTATTACATTTTCAAGCGCTTTCAGCTTTTCCTTGCGCAGTTCCTGATCGCCCGATTCGGTCGCGTTAACGAGATTGGAATATGTATCTCCGGGGAATTTCGAGTCGATAGGCAGATAAATGCTTTCGCCGTCACGAGCGCCCGGGAGCTTTACCGCGAAATCCACGCGCTCGGTATTCGCGGGATTGACATTCACCTGTTCTCCGTATTGTTCGGGCGCAAGAATTTCGGAGAGGATAGCGCTTAACTGAATCTCTCCCATGATACCGCGTGTTTTTACATTTGAAAGGACATTTTTGAGACCCGATACGTCTGCCGCGACAGCCTTCATTTGTCCAAGTCCCTCGTGTACCTCCGCAAGCCGTTTGCTTACCGACTCAAATGACTGCGTTATTTTATCGTCAAGCGTTTTCTGCAGCTTCTCGTTGACCGTGTTGTTGATCTTGTCAAGGCTCTCACGGTTTTCCTGACGGAGTTTTTCCATGCTTTCGGAGTTGGAGTTTCGGATATTGATAAGCGTAGTGTTTATCTCGCTTCGTATAAGCTCAAATTTCTTTTCAAGAGCCTCAAGCCGTTCAGCAGTGCTCTTTTGCTGACGCTCCTGCGCGTCGCCCAAAGTTTTTCCAAGCTCGGACATATTCTTTACGACCGTTTCAAACGCGCGGTTGAGCTTTTCGTCAAGAGTGCTCTGCATTTTCTCTGTGACTACGCTGTTTATCTTGGTAAGACTGTCGCGGTTTTCGGTGCGCAGCCCGTTCATTTCGTTCTTTATTTCGGTGATTATTTCGGTGTTTCTTTGCTGCTGACGATCCTGTGATGACGCAAGACCCTCGCCTATCGTCGCAAGCTGTTTTACCGAGGAATCCCCCTGGCGTACTATCTGATCCAACAAACGGCTGTTGTCACCCTCGTTGGTTTTAGTCAACACCTCTATCTGATTTTTAAGCTCGTTTATCTTTTCGGAATAGGAGTCCTTGTTCGGCTTTAAAAGCTTTATCAGCACAATTATCAGCAAAATGAGATTGACCGCGCAGCATATCAGAATTACAGTATCCATAAATATCCTCCATTAATTATAACATGAATTAATTATATCATTTTTTTTTACGGTTGTCAATGCGCATTATGTTACTTAACAAGTGGGGATTAAAAGCAAAAAATGCTTGACAAAGCAATAAGATTGTGATATACTTATTAGTGCAAAAAAATAAGTTTGTCAATTGTTTTGAGAGGAAAAAATATCCTTGGACAAACGGTATGACTAAATCTTCTGAGGAAAGAGGAAAAAAGATGAAACAACAAAAGACTGTTAAGGGCAAACTGCTTGTACGAATTTTGTTGGTGGTACTTACCGGCGTTATTCTTATCGTCGGATTGGGCGGCTATCTCAGCTATCACAGCTCCTACACGACGATCAGGACTACTCTCTCTGAGCTCGCTATCCAGACGAGCGTGCGCTTGCAGAACTATCTGTCCATTTATGTGGCGGTAGTTACTGAAGTCGGCATGGACCCGCGCATGGGTGATGAATACACAGTTGCGGACAAGCTCGAGCTTTTGAAAGAGAGAGCTGCCTTTTACGGTTTCAGCGAATACGGTTATATCGACAAGGACGGTTGGGGATATGAGACCCTCGATGAAATAATCGATTACAGAGAAGATCATTGCTACATAAAGGGCATGAAAAACGAATCGTTTGTGTTCGGTCCGCAGGACGTTGACGGCACACCCATCGTATATTTCTGCGCTCCTATCAAAAAGGGCGGAACCAATAACGGCGAGATCATCGGCGTCGCTTATTTCGGCTTTGAGGGCTCCAGACTCTACGACATCATTGATGAGATACACGTTGGTGAAACGGGCAGGACATACATTATGGACGAAACCGGTACATATATCGCGTGTATGGATCAGAAATACGTTGCTGAGGGAATGAACAACATAAATCACACCCATAAAAGCAACGCCGAGTTTGACTGCCGCAGTGAGCTTGAAAAGCAGGCTATTGCGCTTACCGATACAGACACCACCGTATTCGGAAACGTCAGCGGCGGCGGTTCATTCAGATATATCTCCTACGCTCTCATCGGCAATACCGACGGCTGGGTGATAGGTGTTACTACCGAGGCAAATGAGTTTATGGGCGAAACCACATTTGCCGTTGTCATAATGATCGTGTTGGGTCTTGTCGGTATCGCGGCGTCGATCGTCAATTGTACCGTCACCGCAAACGGCATTTCCAAACCGATAAAGCAAATGGTCGAAGTAATGGACGCTGTGGCATCGGGCGATCTTAATGTAAGTGTTGAAAAGATCCCCAACGATGAAACCGGTCAGCTTGCGGAATCGATAAACGCAACGATAAATTCTCTCAACGGTTATATAAGTGAAATTTCGCGTCTTTGCCAGCAGCTTGCGTCGGGTGATTTTGATATCCGCCGTAAGATACAGTTCAGCGGAGATTTCGTAAATATAATCGAATCTTTGAACAGCCTTGCGTACGGACTGTCCGATACGATTCAGCAGATCGATGACTCCGCGGGACGTGTAAATCAGAGCGCCGCTCAGATCTCCAACGGAGCAACGTCCCTCGCTTCGGGAACCAGCGAGCAGGCTTCTTCTATCGAGGAACTTGCAAGCATTATTTCGACGCTTAAGGATAAGGTCAACACTAATGCAGCCAATGCCAAAGAAGCTAACGAAAAGGTCAATCAGGCCGGAGAAAAGATCTCGCTTTCCAACAAGCATATGAAGGAAATGGTTGACGCGATGAACAACATTTCCGATAAATCAAACGAGATATCGAACATTGTCAAGACAATTGAGGATATTGCCTTCCAGACCAACATCCTCGCGCTCAACGCCTCCATTGAGGCCGCGAGAGCAGGCGCCGCGGGCAAGGGCTTTGCCGTTGTTGCGAATGAGGTAAGAAACCTTGCTTCCAAGTCCGCGGAGGCTGCCACCAATACGACGGAGCTTATTCATCAGACTATTGAGGCGGTTGAAAGCGGTTCTGAAATTCTTGAAGAAACCGCGGAGGCGCTTAACTCGTCAGTTGATGTTACAAATCAGACGATCGGATTGATAAACGACATCTGGACTGCTTCCACCGAACAAGCGACGATGATCGAACAGGTAAACACGGGCGTAGAGCAGATCTCATCTGTTGTTCAGAACAATTCGGCTACGGCCGAGCAGTCAGCGGCGTCTTCCGACGAGCTTAACGATCAGGCTGCTGCGCTCCATGACCTCACCAGCAAGTTTGTTCTTAATACAAAGAGACAGGAAATGGGCAAGGGTTAACGGCAAAAATACCACACGCGTTTTGAATTTTAAAAATACGGCACCTGTTCCGAATCGGGACAGGTGCTTTTTTGTCTGTCAGTTGACATTTTACATGCCATGTGATATAATAAAATTACCGAAAACCGCTGCGCGGTTTTGCAGCGCCGAAACGGCGCTGCCGCATAATAAATCTCCGAACGGAGCTGAAACTTATGAGAAAACGTATATTTCGAATAATCCAGATAGGTCAGCGCGGAGACCTTCCGAGCGCGGCGTTCGATTATTTTATTGTCCTAAACATTACCCTCAACCTGTTGGCGATGTTTCTTGAGACCTTCGCCGAGCTGGAACGGTTTTCTACGGTATTCACCGTTATTGAAATAGTGACGGTGACAATTTTCTGCATAGAATATGCGCTGCGCTTATGGACAGCCGATCTGCTTTATCCCGAGCTCAGCCGCGGAAGAGCTGTTCTGAAATTCCTGCGCTCGTATGACGGCATAGTAGATCTGCTTACTATTCTTCCGTTTTTCTTCCTTTCGGGATTTATCGTATTCAGAATGCTGCGCGTAGTAAGGATATTCCACCTGTTCAGATTGAACGCGCAGTACGATTCATTTCATATAATCGTAAAGGTCCTGATTTCGAAAAGAAACCAGATACTCTCATCGCTGTTTATTATATTTGTACTGACTCTCGCGTCGGGAGTGGGGATATACAACGCCGAGCACGAGGCTCAGCCGGAGGCGTATGCAAACGCGTTTTCCGGAATATGGTGGAGCGTTTCCACGCTGCTTACCGTAGGCTATGGCGATATCTATCCTGTTACCGTTGTCGGGCGAGTAATGGCGATGTTTATTGCGTTTCTCGGCGTGGGTGCGGTAGCCATACCGACCGGTATCATCAGTGCGGGCTTTGTCGAGCAGTATTCCAAAAATCAGAATTCCGACAAAAGTTTTCCCGACATCAAGAAGGTCGGTGAGATATACGCTAATGAGGAAAACGGTCTGGCAGGGCTTTCCGTAAATGAGATACAGCAGAATTTCAATATGCGGATAATCGTTCTGCTTCGCGGTGACCTTACTGTAATACCGTCCGGCGACACTGCTGTTTTAGCGAATGATATACTGATAATCGTAAGCGATCAGCTTGTAAAATAAATGTGATAGATCGGAATTTATAATCATTACATTAACGTGTTAGCAGAGTACGAATTTCAAAAAGCATTAAATTTTTCACAGAAAAATTTAATGCGGTTCTGACTTGACAACTATACGGGTCGAAGCGGAGTGTGCCGTCAAGTCATGAATTTTGAAATTCAAATTTAAATAACACCGTCAAAACAGCGTTATTGACGAGAATTAAGAGGAAAAAATATGAACGATTTTATCTCGCAATATGGCTTGTGTATACTATTATGTGCGATAGGACTGTTTTTCGTTATAATGACATATGGCGCGTATTTTTCCGGAAGGAGCGGAGTGCCGTTTATCGGGGGACTGCTTATAGTGATAGGCTTTCTCACAACGCCTGTGAGGTGGCCGGCACTGTTTGGCTTGATAGACCCCGGATATTGGGAGATACCGTACTTTATTATTGTGGGTTCTATCCGAAACAAGCGGTTTGCCAAAGTCTATTCCGAGCGGGATCTTGCCGAAAAAACGACCGATGATCTTAAGCGTGTGCGTATACATATCCCCGAGACAAACGAAGAATTGATACGTCCTTATATTACGAGGCATATATATGAGCTTCGTATACCCGAGCTGTTTTTTTCGGTGTGTATTGATAAGGCGGGAAAGCGTTTTATTCTTGTCGATAAATGTATAAGGGGAGCTGAGATAGAAATATCGGAGTTTGACGAGGGGAGAATTACTTTGACCGCATTAAAAGCAGACAAAGCTGATATGACGGTGGAAATTGAGATCACAGACAGTGTAAACAATTGAATTTTGCGTGATAGATTCCGATTTATCAAAATCCCAAATAATCGCAAAGGAGAGAAAATAATGACCACTCGGGAAGTAATAAAAGAAGCAGAGGCTCTGCAAGGCGAACTCACCGCCATAAGGCGCGAGCTTCACCGTCACCCCGAAACAGGCTTTGAGCTTAAATACACAAAGGCGTTTGTAAAGCAAAAGCTCGAAGAATTCGGCTATCAGCCCACAGAACTCGGCAAAGCGGGGCTTATCGCTCTCGCGGGCGGGAAAACACCCGGAAAGACAATATTGCTCCGAGCGGATATGGACGCGCTGCCTATTCACGAAGAAGCCGAGGTGGAATATAAGAGCCAGAACGACGGCAAAATGCACGGCTGCGGACATGATATGCACACAGCCATGCTGTTGGGTGCGGCTAAGCTGCTGAAAGAGCATGAAAATGAACTCAAGGGCACGGTAAAGCTGGAGTTTCAGCCCGCCGAGGAGATATTCCAAGGCTCTCCCGATATGCTGAAAGCGGGTCTGCTTGAAGATCCTCATGTAGACGCCGCGGTAATGATACATGTTACCGCGGGAATGCCGCTGCCGTCGGGAACGGTAATGGTCTCGGGCGGGGGTATTTCCTCTACGTCCTGCGAACAGTATCACATCACGGTAAAAGGAAAGGGCGGCCACGGGTCTACTCCGCATGAGGCTATCGACCCGATAACCGCCGCCGCGCATATCCACATCGCCTTGCAGGAGATAAACAGCCGCGAGCTTGACGGAAATCAGTTCGGAATATTCACCACGGGCAGATTTGAAGCGGGGAAGACCTCGAATGTCATTCCCGATACCGCAGAAATGTGGGGAACGATACGCACGACAGACCCCGAAAACGAGGTGGGCGATCTAATAAAAACGCGAATGAAGCAGATCTGCTCGGGAATAGGCGCGGCATTCCGCTGTGAAACCGAAGTCGAGTTTTATGATTACTGCCCGTGTATGGTCATCGAACCTCAGCTTGCCGCCGATACTCTCAGATACATGAAAGAACTGCTCGGGGACAGCGCGATCGATTTAGCTGTTATTTCGGGCGGAAAAGCGGGCGGCGGAAGCGAAGATTTCGCGTTTGTCAGTCACCGCGTTCCTACGGTCAGTATGTTTTTAACAGCAGGCAGCTCAAAGGACGGATATATCTACAGTCAGCACCACCCGAAGGTGAGATTTGACGATTCCGTGCTATACCGCGGAAGTGCTGCTTATGCTTTCGCGGCGCTTAATTGGCTGAATGAGCACGGTCAATAAAGCTTGTGTATATTTGTAAAATAAATCGGAATTTAGCGAGGGATTAGATATGTATTTCATTAGGCGGATAAACAGTGATGAGGTTACTGATGCTCTTGCGCTTGCTTTAGAAGTTTTTATGCAATTTGAGGCGCCCGATTATAAGCCGGAAGGAGTTTTGACCTTTAAGCGTGACATAATTGAGAATGAGGAATTTATCAAAAGCTGCAAACAGGGGGATAGTCCGATCTATGCTGCCTTTGATAAAAATAAAATAGTTGGGATTATTGGTATGCGTTCAACCAAAACACATATCAACTTAGTCTTTACAAAAAGAGAGTATCACCGCCAAGGTGTTGCGACGGCACTCTTTAATTATTTGTTGGAAGAAGCGTTGAAGGAAAATCCTTCCTTAAAGGAGCTCACTTTGAATTCTTCGCCCTATGGGAAAAAGTTCTATCTGCATCTCGGTTTTATACCTTTGTCAGAGGAACAGGAAATAGATGGGATAAGGTTTACACCGATGAAATATGTGGTGCACTAAATTCTGATTTAAATTCTGAATTCTGGAAAATGCAAATTGATAAATTGTTGCAATCGTCATCTATGAAAAATATACCGATGGAAAAAATCAGAAAATTTAAAATCCCGTCCCACCTTTTGAAGAACAAACCCGAATCGTTAATATCCTTGACCGCTTCGACAAGCTCTGCAACGACATTTCCGAGGGCTTGCCCGCCGAGATAGAAGCCAGACGCAAGCAGTATGAATATTACAGGGACAAGCTGTTGATTTAAAGAACTGACATAAGGGAAGTGCTGCAATGTCATACTTTAATATAGTTACCGATTTGAAAAAGGAGCGGCGAACAGCAATACCTCCACCTGGTTGTGGAAGTAAGGGATAAACGGCGCTTAAGATGAATGGTCTGTGTCTGATATTAAAAATGTTTTGGATGAAATTGATTGCCGTATAAAAGTAATTGATGCGATTCAAGAATTAAGTTCTGATTCAAATACAGATGAACTGAACGTGCTGCATCCATTGATTTCACAAGCAAAGCGGAAAAGCAAAGGTGATGGTCGTGACAGCTTCTCAGCTGTACGCGGTGTTTTACCGCTATCCTCCGGATGGTATGGACGATGCCGTAACTACGGTCATGAGCCAATGCGAGCTTTGGGAGGATAATATTATGAGATTATTTATCGCAATTCAGCTTGATCCGAACATAAAAAAAGCCCTTACAGACGCACAGAATGAGCTTTATCAGCGCGGCTATAAAGGGCGGTTTACCGATATAACAAATATGCACCTGACGCTTGCGTTTATCGGGGAATTCAACGATCCCGATCTTATCCTTGAAGCTATGGAACAGGTGCCATTTGAGCCATTTGATCTGACATTGGGCGGCTATATCGGTAATTTTGGAGATCTTTTGTGGGCCGGCATTGATAAATCTCAGCAGCTTGAAAAATACGTTAAAAGTCTTCGACACGCACTTTCGGAAGCGCAGATACCATTTGACGGAAAGAAATTTAATCCTCATATAACACTAATGAGGAACGCGGCAAGCAAGAGAGGATTTTCTGATATTGTTATCAGAAAAGAGGAAATGTCTGTTTGTAAGATTTCACTTATGCGCTCGGATTTCGGGAAGCATGGGGCAGTTTATACAGAGTTAGGGAGCGTATAAAAAATATCCACGAAAAGTCCAACTGGGTGGCAAACTACCACAAACAAAGAAACACACTCAAAAAAGCCGGGATACCGAAACGGTACCCCAGCTTTTTATCTGCGAATATCTGAGTAATATTTTTCAAATGTAACCTCCCTCGCCAGCGTCTTATCCCGCAGTTCGGAAACGAACCGCGACCATTTTTCTAAAAAGCTGTAACATTTTTCTAAAATCTGCGTTTATAGTTATGAGAGGACAAAATACCTTTCAAGTATGCGCATATTAACAGAGAGGTACTATGAACGAGGAAAAGTTGCTCAGAGAGCTTGCTGACGGCAACCAAAAGGCGCTCGAAAAGATAATGAAGAAATATCTGGGGTACGTCTGTACCGTAGCACGGAACTTTTCACGCGGTGCGCTTTCCGAAGAAGATATTGACGATATCTCCGTTGAAGTTTTCTACGGTCTGTGGCGGTGCCGCCGCAATCTGGATACAAAATCTGTACTGTCGGCATATTTATCAGCTGCCACAAGAAACGCCGTTAAAGATCGCTTCAGGGAAATGCCGCCGCCATATGAGGATATTACGGAACTGGAGATGCTGTCTGACAGTCTTTCGACCGAGGACAAGGCGGAATTTTCCATTATTATGGGTTGCCTGAATGAGGGCGTCAAGTTGCTTTCACCAAAGGAGCAGGAAATATTTATGCGGTTTTATTTCTACGGCGAAAAGTCCTCTCATATAGCGGAAACGATGAATATATCCGAAAGCTCTGTGCGAACTGATCTTCATCGTATAAGAGCCAAGCTGAAAAAATACATGAGTGAAAGGGGATACGACTATGTTTGATGAGCTTTTGAGGAAATATCCTCCGAAGGATGTAATAAAGCCTTCAAAAAAATGCTTTGAGAAAAACATTGCCGCCGTCCTGTCGCTTATCGAAACGGAGGAGAACGCAATGACAAAACGGAAATTCAGATTAAAGCCGCTTATCATCGCGGCAGTTATAACAATACTTTCGCTGGTTTCGCTCTTTGCAGTCGACGCGGCTATGCAGGGGGCTGTGGTCAAATTCTTTATGGGAGGTGAGGAAATTGAGGGCGAGTACTACGATTATGTGGACAGCAGGGGCTTCAGACATATTGCCTTCGGCGCTGTACTGCCCATTTACGAGACAAATTTTGCGATAATCTATGATGTAGACGCGCCTATGGGAGAAAACGTGCGCGTTATCACCGACGAAACAGACCCCGATTTTATGGATAGGCTTCGCCAGCTCAAAGAAGCACAAGAGCAATATTGGGACGATTTAAAAGCTTGGTACGACGAACACAACATCACTCAAGAAGATATCAGGGATCCTAATTCGGAATTTAACAAAACCTATGGTTCCACTAAAAAACTCGATCGTCCTTATCCCGAACCCGAGGACTTTGGACTGGTCTTTAAGGAGAGCGAGCTTTGCACATTCAGATTGGGCTATACTTCAAAGACCGATTTTGCCCATCATGACGGCACTCTCGGCGGAGAGTTTATGCACACGGGAGCAGCCGAGGGGCACCCATCCGGATCCGGCGTAGACGCCCCCAACGAGTGCCGATATGATTGGGAGAACGAAACCAAAACTTACAAGGAAACATTTTATTACTACGTCGGCAAAGAATAATAACTTAACGTCAATCGCAATGGCGCAATCAATACAGATCCCGCAGATGCAGATATTACAGTTCTATCATAAATATTGCAACATTATTAAATGACGCAAGTCCAACAAATGAATACACAACAACCCCGCGCTTTCTATTAACGTGCGGGGTTTGTATTTGTATTAACACAAGATATCCATATTGAAGGTTTTTGTTGTTTTTACTAAAAACTGTGGGTGATATCGGATAAAATCCGGCTTCTGATCAACTGCACAAAAATATAATTTGACAATTCCTTTTGTTGTGCTAAAATATATGGGGAGTCGGATTTGTCAACTTATGAAGATGCTGTTGAACAAATCTTTGAGCTGTACAAACCAAAAAAACGCAAATCCGGAACGGGTTGAGTGACGATGATAAACGACCATCTGTTCGAGGGTAGATACAGTCCGAGAAACGCATACGGCAAACGGGAAAGCCATAACATCTACGCCAAGACGCGAGAGGAAAAGCTTGAGGAGATGACAGCGCAGGTCAAGGCGAGGATCCAGGCGGAGAAAGAACGATTAAAACAGATGAATGAAGTGCTGGAAGAATGTATGTCAAATCATGGTGAATTATATATTATGTCCACAAATAAAATCCGCATCGGAAACGAACCCGCAAAACTCTTTAACTGATGCGGAATGAAACTCAGTACCGTTTTCGCAAACTGCGCCCAAGTCTTTGATTTTCTTATCGTCAACGCCTATTTCGCTGTCTATAAACACAATTGAATTTGAATTCACTGATTTTCACCCCTGTTAAAGAGTTTTATAGTGATATTATACCATTTTATACAACGCTGTGTCAAGTGAAAAGCAAATTAAAATGTTTTGATTAACAATGAAGATTAACCCTACATATTTAAGAAAAGGTTTGTTTAATTATGATTAAGAAGCGGAAATAGTTGTATGATATGCGTGAAGTACAAGAATCACTTTACATGCTATGCAAGGCACCATTTTTTCAAAAAATTAACCGCTGTAAACAAAGAACAGCGGCAAAAAAGACTTCGTTTTGTTTGAGTATAAAGGAAACGTCCCGCAACAACGTGCGGAAAGTTTTGCAAGCGGCGGCACGCCGCTTCTAACCTTTACAAAAAAGATTTTCGTGATAGCCGTACAGAAAACAATGTTCCCAATGAAAGCAACGTTTCATTGGGAACCGGGTGCAGGGCTTGCCCTGCTG
>JAFLUG010000002.1 GCA_022508885.1 Oscillospiraceae bacterium
GGAGGAATATTCCAATGGCAGTTAAAGTTGCAATCAATGGTTTCGGTCGTATCGGACGTCTTGCTTTCAGACAGATGTTCGGCGCGGATGGTTATGATGTTGTCGCTATAAACGACCTCACTAAGCCCTCGATGCTTGCGCATCTTCTTAAGTATGACACGGCGCAGAAAGGCTACTGCGGCATAATCGGCGATAAGGCTCTGCACACTGTTTCTGCTGATGACGAAGCAGGCACAATCACGGTTGACGGAAAGACTCTCAAGATCTATGCAGAGAAGGACGCAAAGGATCTTCCTTGGGGCGACCTCGGTGTAGATGTTGTTCTCGAGTGCACAGGCTTCTATTGCTCTAAGGACAAGTCTCAGGCTCATATTGACGCAGGCGCTAAGAAGGTTGTTATATCCGCTCCCGCGGGAAATGATCTTCCCACGATCGTTTACAGCGTTAATGAGAAAACTCTTACAAAGAATGACACTATTATTTCCGCTGCATCCTGCACGACAAACTGCCTTGCTCCCATGGCTAAGGCTCTTAATGACTATGCTCCCATCCAGAGCGGAATCATGAGCACTATTCATGCTTATACAGGCGATCAGATGATCCTCGACGGTCCTCACAGAAAGGGCGATCTCAGAAGAGCAAGAGCCGGCGCTGCCAACATTGTTCCCAACTCCACCGGTGCTGCTAAGGCTATCGGACTTGTTATCCCTGAGCTTAACGGAAAGCTTATCGGTTCTGCGCAGCGTGTTCCTGTTCCTACAGGTTCTACTACTATCCTTACCGCTGTTGTTAAGGGTTCTAATATTACCAAGGAAGGCATTAACGCCGCTATGAAGGCTGCCGCTTCGGATTCCTACGGATACAACGAGGATCAGATCGTTTCTTCCGACGTTATTGGAATGACCTACGGTTCGCTGTTTGACGCTACTCAGACCATGGTTGCAAAGATTTCTGATGATTTGTATGAGGTTCAGGTTGTTTCTTGGTATGACAATGAAAACTCTTATACATCTCAGATGGTAAGAACTATCAAGTACTTTGCTGAGCTTTAATTTAAGAATTATGACAAAAGCGTGCGGCACCCCGAAAGGGGTGTCGTTTTTTATATGCAATATTTTTATTCATCAAATTTTCCTCATAACGTATAATATTCGTCATTGACAAGCAAGCTAAATTCTGTTATAATAAAAATGTAGTATGTTTTTGTTTATTTAATTATATTAGAAAGGAGGACAAGCAGTGAACGAGATCAATGATAATAATATCAATACGGGGATACAGAATGTTCAGGGTAATCAGGTAATTGAGGGCGGCACTATCACAGAGAATCCCGCACAAACTGACAACCAGCCTGCGGAATTTGCTTTAAGGGACAGACAGCTTCTTGACGCCCTTGATGAGATACTTAAAAACAGGTCAAGCGTTCAGTATAACACAGAACACAAACGCCCCATAACCACGTCCGAGAAATTTGCCAAAGGAATTGTCCGAAAGGGTGTTGGTTTTATTTCTCTCGCGCTTGTATTGGTTTTATTTGGTATAGTTTTGATATTCTGTTTGTTTTCACCGGCACCGGATTATCTTCTTTTGCTTAAGTTCTCGCCTTTCGCAGCAATCCTGCTGGGAATTGAAATTCTGGTTACATTGCTTATCACTCACGGAAGATTTAAAATTAACATTATAAGCGTAATAATATCTGCTCTGTTGGTGGTAGGCTGTTGTACAATGGGTGTTATACTCAACCGTACGTATAATGAAGAAAAAATTGAGTATAACAACCGATCGATCGCCGCGGAGATATATGACAGGAGTTATAAAGAACTCCGTTATGTGGCGGATATAGAAGCAATGGAAATAGTGGTTGACCTTAATCCGGACGGAACGGGCGTTACAAAGGGGATAGACGCCCTGTCGGCAGGGGATACAGTTGTGGTAAATGTTGAGTTCGGAGGTGTTTATCCTACACCAAATGCTTTTGCAACAGACTGTAAAAAGATCGTAGACGGTTTCAGAATAATGGGTATAGATATAACCGATTTTCATTTTACAAATCAAAGCGCATTTCACAGTTACAAACTTGATATCACCGGAAAATATCTTCAGGATTATTCGGAAAGCCGACTTACTGAGCTTGTAAATCACATTTATATTGATGATACCGACTATCTTGAAGATCTTGAGGATTTAGAAAATACAGAAGATTCAAACGAAGATTAAATTATAAACCAGCGGGAAAATAATTTATGATTTAATGGGAGAATTATTTTGAATTATGAAGAAAAAATACAACTTTATGGTTGTATAAAAATGCAGTTTACAGACCCGGGACTTTATAAAACATCGAGAATTTACGAGTGGCTGTATACAAACGGATATTCGCCGGAAGGATTTGGGTATATTTCATTTAAGGAGCTTTGTGCTGATTTCCCTGAGGTATTTATGTTTCAGGATGATCCTGACAGCGGTTTTGTTCTTATTAAAGGATGGGAGCATGGGGACAGCAATATTTCACATGGGTATTTTCATCCGGCAGATAATTTCTTTGGTACAAAAAATATTATTTTAAACGACGATATTATTGAAATGACTCAGCAGTCTCTGTACGCTCTGACAAAAATACTTGCAAGCGGATTGTCTGTACAGCAGATGAAACAGGAAGTTTTTCAGAGATTTAATCAGGCAAGACAGTCCGGCAAGCTTGAGTTTCTTGGTGAAAAATATGTTTTTCCTATTGATTATTGTCCCGACGGACAGCTTGTAAACGGAATTATCACAAAAAACCTTAACGCTTATGGGAAGAGTTTGTATTTTGCGTTTGAGAAAACACGGATATCGCGGGGTGTTTCGGAAAGAAAGCAATATACGGCAGTTGCGGCGCAAATACCGGAGGAGGATATAAAGCATATATACTCGCTTCTCATCGGAAGCTTTCCGCTTAATCAGCCGCTTCACATGGCAGCAATAAGTAAATTCCTTACCGATCGCGGCGTTGACAGAACAAGATTTGGCTTTCTTAAGATGAAGGAGTTTCTTGCTCAGCTTAATTTCCTGGAACTGAAGGAAATTATCCTTGGTGGGGTCCCTCAGGTTATGGTTACAATCAAGAGCTTGTATAAAGATAACAGGACCGTTTATTCAGATTATAATAATCTGCAGTATAATAGAGAAAATAACCGCAGATCTTTGGATTACGGCAGCAAAAGTCTTTTGTACAGACTGCCAGAAGGGGAGCTAAGCGATTTTTGTAATTTCCCCGTAAAGCCTATGACCATTCTTGAGGAATTTATTGAGCAAAGCAGACAACAAACAGACTTTTATGATCTACCGGAAATAATATCCAATGATTTTGAATATGCCCGCAGGAATGGAACGATAAACCTTTACGGTGGAAAGCTTGTTTTTCCATGCAGATATAAAAAAAGTGACGGTACTAATGTTGAACTAACGTTAAAGCCGAGCACTTATGAGGGCAAAGAATGGTTTTTGTATTATGTGGATACTGTTGTACGGGATAGTAAAGTTTTTCCGGTAAATCCCATAAAGCAGCTTGAAAGCTTTGCATATTTAGGTAATTGGCATTCCGCCCTGAGTGGACTTGCCGCAATAGCGGCAAATGAGGAATGGGATTTCAGTGACAGCAATCATAAAACCCTGCAGATATTAAATCAATATCTTAAGTTTACCTTCAACAGGATCATGCACGAAAAAAAAGTCTGCATCTCGCAAAACAGAGAGCTTGCCGCTTTTAATACAGGACTTGCGGATAAACGATATAACGATATTTTCGCTTGCTTTACGCAGAATGACGGCGGTGGTTCAGAATGGAAACTTATTGGATTTTACACGGAATTTTCGGGTTTTATGGGAAAAAGGCTTTCAGACTTTTTTGATCCCTTGCCGTATTCTCCGACATATTTTACGCGAAATGAAGATATGCTCTTTGATTTTAATAAAGATATTAATATAGACTTTGAGCGACTGCTAATGGATAATATTCATCATCTACCACTTGGTTTTCTGCGTGAACAGCTCTTTGACTTTCGAGAGGGTAGGGAAATAATTGAAAAAATCGGTTCTGTATACGATAAATCAGAGCGCGTAAGGCTTTTTGAGCGTGTAAAGGACGTAATTATGCTGAACAGCAGGCTGTCAATCAGGCTTCAGAATTGTCTCAAACGCTCGTTTGAGCTTGCTAAAAAACGAGTCAAGCATAATTATAAAAACGCCGTGCCGGCATATTTCCCCAAGCACGACGCTATCGCTCTGATGCTTCCTCTGGCACTTAGTGACGACACTACCCCGGAAGCGGCTATTGTTCTGGAAATAACCCGCACGGAAGGATATCAGGTCCAATCAATTTTAACGCTTTCACAAGCGTATATTGACGCGAGATTGATAAGTCCGTTGTCTGCTGATTGGTTGGTTTCATCGAAAATCAATACATTGCATATTCAGCAGGAATTTGCCGCTGATGATGAGATCTCATTGTGATACTACAAATAAGCGGCTTGACAAAATGGTCAAGCCGCTTGTTTATTTGCTGAAATAATCATCAAGGTATTTTGTAAAATTGTGAGGATTATCTTTGATCTTATTTTTAATATAATCAGCCTTTTCAGGGTTATCTGCGTTCATTTCAATAAAATATTTCTGCTTTGTCGTTTCCTCATCCATTATTCTTACGCCGATAGTACAGGTGCCGTCAGGATTAACGACATACCTTATAGCTGTCATTGTGCCTTTTTTCTTCATGGCGTCACGCGTATAAACTCTTATTGCCTCTTGAAACATCTTGTCGCGAACCGAAAGCGGAACCGATGAACCAAGCTCGCGGGCGGCTTTTATTCCAAAATCGGTATTTGAATATATTATCTCATCATCGGCTTCAATTGCGCTCAGAAGATGACCGTTGGCTTTATCGAGCGCCTTCATAAGCCCAAAGTAATTTACCGCGTCTTCAAGAGAGGTTATTTCAATAAGCTGATTTTTCGACAGAGGGCAGCCGAGAGAATAGATCAAATGGCATATAAGCACGCAGATATCATCAATGGCTTCAACGCGTATTCTTGGAATATCCAAAGCAAATCCTCCTCATATCGTCGGATTATCCATAAGGGCCGATAAAAGCGCAATATTCATCGCGGCTTCGACACACGGAACCGCCCTCGGAACAACACACGGATCATGTCTTCCTTTAATAACAAGCTCCGTTTCGGTCATTCCTTTATAATCGACGCTGTTCTGCGGACGTGAGATAGAGGGGGTGGGCTTAAACGCCACACGGAAAATAATCGGCATTCCCGAGCTGATCCCACCCAAAATTCCTCCATGATTGTTTGTCTTGGTGAGTATTTTTCCGTTTTCAATATAAAACTCGTCGTTATTTTCGCTGCCATATATGTCCGCGCACGAAAATCCGTTTCCAAATTCAATTCCCTTAACCGCGGGAATTGAAAAAACAAGCTGAGAAATTATATTTTCCAGTCCGTCCATCATCGGTGAGCCTATACCGGCAGGAAATCCCACGGCAGCACACTCGACGATTCCGCCTAAACTGTCGGAATTCAATCTCGCCGCATTTATCATCTCACGCATTTTATCCTCAGCGTCTGTTGATAATACAGGAAAACCGCTTTTTACAGCATTAAGCTGCTCAACAGAAATATTTACGGGGTCGAACTTATCATCGCAAACATCTTTAATTCGTTCTATGTGAGCGCCTGTCGTTATTCCGCGGTTTTCGAGTATCTGACCGCAGACCGCTCCCGCAAAGCAAAGCGGAGCAGTAAGTCTGCCTGAAAAGTGTCCGCCGCCGCGAGGGTCGTTCGAGCCGTTATAACGCAAAAAACCTGTGTAATCGGCGTGAGCAGGCCGCGCAATATGCGAAATATTTCCATAGTCCACAGATTTCTGGTCGGTATTAAGAATCATTGCGCACAGCGGAGTGCCTGTTGTTTTTCCTCCGTAAAGTCCCGATACAATTTCAGGGATATCCTTTTCGCTGCGGGTTGTGGAGGTGCCGTCCTTTTTAGAGGCTCTGCGCTGCATAAAATCTAAAATTTTATCAATGTCTATATTCTCTCCGGCAGGGAGATTGTCTACGACCACGCCTATTGCCTTGCCGTGACTTTCACCAAATATCGAAATATCAATGCCTTTGTTAAAACAAGATGACATAAACATCCCTCCGCTTATTTTGCTTTAATTTTCTTTTTAGTGGCGTCAAAGCTCATATCTAAGATCCACTTTATCTTTTCATCGTCAGCCGTTCCGTTGAGAGCCACGGTTATCCAACAGCTTTTATTCATATGATAAGCAGGGAAGAAGCCGTTTTCTTTTATCAGTGATCCAATAAGAATATTATCGCATTTAACGTTAACTACATCTATATTTTCTGTGCTTTTTATCCCAAGCTTTTCGGCCGGAATATTCATAATAAGCGCAAACCATTTTTTATTTTCCGGATGACGGAAAACCGCGTTTATACTATCGTTTTCCCATGGATAATCTTCTTTTACGCCATAAGTTTCAAAAATATGATTTTTAAGCTCTTCTCTTGTCATTTGATCAAGCCTCTTCTACAATTCCGCCAAGCTCTTTGTACACATCAAAAAAGTCCGGATATGATTTCGATACACAATCCGCACCGCGGATCATCAGCGGATTTTCACACCTAATCGCCGCAATAGCCATTGACATAGCGATCCTGTGGTCGTTAAAGCATTCGACCTCTCCGCCTTTAAGTATGCCTGCTCCTTCGATTTCAAGTGTGTCCGCAGTTGATTTTACTTTGCCGCCGACTTTATTCAGACAGCTTTCCATTGCCGCAAGTCGGTCGCATTCTTTGATCCTCAGCCTCGCGGCGTTTGTAATACGGCTTGTTCCATGACAGAAACAAGCTAAAACCGACATTATCGGAACTAAATCGGGAATATCCGAGCAGTCGATCTCGAACGCTTTTCCATTCTTGGCGTTTTTGCAGATGTCAACGATCTTTTTATCTCCCTGCAGGGAGTTTTCGTTAAGACCGTTTATCTCAATTTCTGAACCGAGCGCATTTGCTACATAGAAGAACGCCGCCTGAGAGTAATCCCCTTCAACATCTCCCGAAAACGATTTGAATTTTTCCGTTCCATTTACGGAATATCCGGTTTCATTTTCGGATATATCACAACCGAAATCGTGCAGAACTCCAAGAGTGATATCAACATACGGTTTGGATTGCAGGGGAGAGGTGAGAAAAATTTCGCTGTCTCCCGACAACAGCGGGAGTGCAAACAAAAGCCCTGTGATGAACTGTGAGGAAATTCCGCCGTCAATCTCAAACTTTCCGCCGCTTAATTTTCCGCTGAGCCTACATGGCAAGTTAGTATTGCTCAAAAAATAGAACGAAACATTATGTTTTGGAAATTCGCTGATAAACGGTGTTATCGGTCTTTCCGGAAGCTTTCCTCTGCCTTGAAACTCAGCGTTTACGCCGAGCGCCGCGGCCACGGGTATCAGAAACCGAAGCGTTGAACCCGATTCACAACAGTCTAAAACCGCTTTATCGGGAATATTTTTTATTCCTTCAATTACAGCCTTATTGCCGTCGTATTCGATCTCCGCGCCGAGAGCTTTCATACAGCCGAGAGTAGCTTTTATATCAACAGAAGGGGAGAGGTTTGAAATTTCTGACCTGCCTTTTGAAAGAGCGGCCGCGATAATCATTCTGTGAGCGACGCTTTTTGAAGGCGGAACATTAACGCTTCCGCGAAGCTTGTTTGGAGTAATTTTTATATCCATATTCAACTTTCCAAGAATTCTTTGTATTCTTCAACTGACATTTTAACAACTTCACTTTTGCCTATATCCGAGCAAATTATGATATTCATACCGTTTGAAAGATGTTTTTTATCGTGAAGCGAAAGCTCGTAAAGTTTATCGAGCGGTGCGCTGTCTTTGATAGGCAGACCGCATTTTACCAAAAGCTCGTCCAATTTGTCGCCAACGCCTTTTTTGCACATTCCACGGCGCTCGGCAATATGTGTGAAAACGCTCATGCCCACCGCAACAGCGTTTCCGTGGGTAATGCCCGTGTAATTGTAGTATTTTTCAAGCGCGTGAGCAAGCGTATGTCCGAAATTCAAGAGCATTCTTTCGCCCTTTTCCCGCTCGTCATTTTCAACGACCTGACCCTTGATAGTCACATTTCTTCTCATAATATCAACAAGATTCTCGTTGATATCTTCATTTGACAGAATTTCAAACAGCTCGGGAGATTTGATCATTCCGTGCTTTATGACTTCCGCCATTCCGTCCGAGAAAAACTCTGGAGTAAGTGTCTTAAGAGTATCGGTGTCACAAATAACAAGCTTGGGCTGATGAAAAGCCCCAACAAGATTCTTTCCCGAATTAATGTTTACGGCAGTCTTACCTCCTACAGAGCTGTCCGCCTGCGAAACAACTGTTGTCGGAATTTGAACAAAATTAATGCCGCGCATGTATGTCGCCGCGGCATATCCCGCCGTATCTCCTACAACACCGCCGCCGAGCGCAACAATAAAATCAGAGCGTGTATATCCGTTTTCCGCCATAAAATCATAGATCCCGAGCAGGGTGGAGTGATTTTTAGAAGCCTCGCCGTGGGGAAACACAAACTTTTTCGCCTCAATTCCTGCTGCATCCAGCGACTTCATCATGCGTTCGCCATAATACTTGTCAACATTGTCGTCTGTAACAACACAAGCCTTTGTTTTTGGCTTCATTACATGAGATATAAGTTCTCCCGATTTGTCAAGTAGACCCCTGTCAAGCAGAATTTCATAACTTGTGCTTGCGTTTACCAAAACTTTTTCCATAATAATCCTCCACCGAAATATCTCATATTATTATACAATACTATAATTGATTTGTCAAGAGTTAAGACTGCACGGCGGACTTTTTACAAAATTTATTTATTCGTAAATTTACCCCCGATAAGGCGAGCCGCCTTTGGCAATACGTTCCACATGTGAAACGCTGTCAAAGGCTGATGCTCGAAGATGCGACACTTCTATATCGCACTTTCCTTAACTCGGGGGTAACAATTTTTTAAGAGATGATCAGTAAGAAAAAATCAGAAAATTGAAGCGATCATAACTGCAGCAGGGATATTTCCGTTTGCATTAAGAGCACCGGTAGAAACAGCATCCTTTAGCGTAAGTTTTCCATCAAGAAGTTTCATCATATTTTCATAGTTGATATATGCCTCAAAGCTGCAGTTGTCATAACGATAGGGCTGGACATCAACTTTACCATTCTTGACCTCAACATAAAGGTGGCAACTTGTATCGTTTTCCAAGCCCCATACCTCGATATCGACCGCTGCATCCGATTTAACATTCTTAGCGTTTTTAATGAGCTTTCTGAGTTTAGCACACATTTCATCTGCTGTGGCAAACTTGGGCTTTCTAACTACTTTTTTCTTAGCAGCCACAGATTTAGCAGGCGTCTTTGCCGAAGTCTTAGCAGTTTTAGCAGGTGTCGTTTTCTTGGCCGATGTCGATTTTACCGCAGCTTTTGCTGTTGCAGTTTTGGTTGTCGCGGTTTTCTTTGCCGGTTTTTTCTCAGATTTGGTCATATCAAAATATCCTTTCAACTATTCCGCTGGATACGGAAATTTTTACTACAATAATATAATAACATATTATTTCAAAAAATTCAACTGATTTTTTATATTGTATAAATATTTTTACAAATTTTATTAACACTGATATATTGACTTAACAGCATATGAATGATATAATAACCACAGTAGGGAAAAATATTGCTTATTGCGTAAAATAGAAATGTTATGGTAGCAATTTTAGTGCGGTTTTCACAAACCGCACTTCTTTTTTTGTGTCAACTTTCCGGCTCTGTTCGTCATGACTTTTTTCATCATTTTTGCGCGACTCAGCTCGTCATAATTATATAAACGGTATTCGCGCCTTCGATAGCCCGCGCCCGCAGGCGCGGAACTCTCTTAGTGTTATCTTCTAAAAAACTCATGAGCCGAAATAAGTTTTTCCTCTATTTAGGACTTTTAACGCGCCCGCCTCGATAATAAATTGAACAAATCAAGGTTATATTTGCGGTATGACAACTTTCGGTTTCTTGAAAGAAGAACAGCGCAGCCTCGCGCGGGGTGGGCTTCAGCCCTCCGCGCGAGGCGTTCGGGGAAACCCCGTCTTGGTAATACGGGGTTTCCATTACAAGCACCCCTGACCGGGGCGGAAATCTCGGTCTGGATGAAGAATAAAAAATCCAAAATTTACCATTTTCCCGCGGTGAAAAAATATCCCCCGACCGAGGTCGGGGGGGGTTTATTCAGCTTTTTCAATGTATTTTTCTTTCATTTCATTTAAATCTGAATTTACTCTTTCAATAAAATCTTCTTTACTTTCTGCATTATCTGAATTAAAGTTTAACATTTCTATAATTTCTTCAAATATCTCTTCAATTATTTCTTTTTTCATTTTCTCATCTCCTTTTTTTTATATGGTTTTTCTTCATCTGTAATATTTGCTATATAATCTATCGAAACATTGTATATTTTTGCGAATTGTACTGCTACATCTAATGGTACTATTCTTTTCCCGTGTTCGTATCTTATATAACTATTCAATGATATAAAGGCTTTCTTTGCACATTCGTTTTGTGAATAGCCTTCTCTTTCTCTTAATTCGCTTAATCTTGTGTACATTCATTATACCACCTTTCTTTCTTTTATTATAAAAAAAAATCTCCAAATGGAGTTGACAATTCACTCCAAATGGAGTATAATGATTATAACTCCAAATGGAGTTAAATTTTATTTCTCATTAAAAGAGAAGAAAGGTGTTTTTATGAGTTTATTAGAAAGTATTTTTGAAGTCAAAAAAAGACAAGTTTTTTCAAGCGATCAAGCAAGATGTGAAGAATTCCTTCAATATTTTGATGATCCGGATAGGCTCATTGATTATTTTAAATGTAGCATTTTTTTCCAACCTGAGCTTGATTTTTATTATCAGTTAGCCTCATTTATTACTATGCTTGATTATGCCGAAGACCTTTTTTGTTATCTAATTTATTATGGATTTCCTTTTGAGATGGCAAAAAATATTCTTCTTCCTTTTTATTACAATGATGAGGCTTTAGTTAAATCGTGGTTTTATAATTGTATGTCTCGCGCTTCTGATGATATAAGAAAAAAACATGGTATTTAAATTTATCGCTCACCAAAAGAGCAGAAAGGTTTATAAAAATGGAAAATCAAGAAACTAATGAAAAGTCCCTTGAACATTTAGAAATGGAAGCTTTTGAGGATTGGTTCTGGAAAACCTATGAATCTACAAAAAATCTTTCTTCTGAACAATTTCTTGATTATTATGATTATGAATTTCCTTAAATTCCGTTGGTCGTCCGGATCACGACGACCACCAAGAGCAATAACGCTCTATAAATTTTATAGCTCTATAAAAGAGCGGAAAGAAGAGGTAAAAATTATGTTGGTACAGTTGATTGGTGTTCAGGATTTAAATTTTGACACGGACGACAACAAGCACATCGAGGGTCTTAAGCTGCACATCGCTTATGAGAATCCGCACGTTACCGGGCTGAAGGTCGACAGTAAGTTTATCAATGCAGACCTTTGCAAGAAGCTTAATCTGACGGCTTCAACCCTTGCCGGATATATCGACGCTGTTGTAGATATTGCAACGGATATCAACGGTAAGATCATCGGCGTTACACCTTGTAAGGAGTGATTTTACATGCTCGAGTTTCTTCAGTGGGCTTGCCTCGGAAGCGGAATAATCTTTGCAGTTCTGCTTGTGATTTATTTCGTAACACGCAAGCGGGGGGATTAATGTATGTTGGAAATTCTTTTGAGTGAAGTTACAGAAACCTTGCCGGTACAGGCTATTGAGCTTGAAGAACAGATAAATCATTATTGGGCGCAGCTTGGCTCTTCTGTATTTCAGCCCGGTTTGATTATTGACCTTCTTTCGGATATGACAAAAAATCCTCTCTGTCTTTCTGTAACTGGCGCTTTGCTTGTAGTTTTTGGTTTTAAAATCTTCTCTCAAATGATATTCGCTCATCTTGAAAGGAGGTGATATTATGGAAGGTTCAAGTACAACCGTTTTGCAGACCGTTGCAGGTAATTCAAAGGATTTTCTTGGCTTGGTAACAGATATCGGGAGTACATGTATGCAGAATGAGGTTTGCATGGCATTTCTGACTGTTACTTTCCTTTCTTTGGCTGTACGTCTGTTTAAGAAGGTTGTCCGTGCTCTCGGTCGCGGAAGATAACCTTCGTCAACCCGTTGGTCGTTCGGGTCACAACGACCTCCAAAAAAATCCGCCTTTCGGCGGGAATAGTTTATTTTTCATTATCGTTTAATTTCTTAAGTATTTCGTCAAGCTTTTTTTCTATTGGTTTCATCAAAACGTGATACATTGTTATTATTATAATTACTAATCTTATGAAATCTAATGTTATTAATAGCCATATTTGATTTTCCATTTTTAACCACTCCTTTCAATTTGATTATATCAAATCGAGATTATTTTGTCAATGAGGTGATTTTGTGAAAAAGGTTTCTTCGGTTTTAATGGCTGTTGTAATATTTCTTGTTTGCGTTCTCTCTTGCTCGCTTACTGTCTTTGCCATTGGCGAGTTTTTGATTGATTATTCTGTATCTTATGTTTTAGATTACTTTTCGGATAATCTTTTAAATTCTCTTAATTCCGGTCAGGCAAAAATTGAAGCTGCTCGAAGCTATTATTTTTATAAGCTTGTAAATAACGAATATAACTATAATGGTTCTGTTTTTTCTTCCGATGGTACTCGTTTTACTGATGATTATTTAAATCATTGTTGGGACTATTATTTTGAAGTTGTTTCTGCAAATCGTAACGAATATGACAGTTCTGGAGATGTATTTTTGACAGCTGCAGGTTTTGACGGTTCTTCTTGGAAGTTGTCTATGATTGCTTTTGAAGATTTCGGTAATGAAAGCGGTAACACTAATAATGAAAATACTTGGCGTTCTGACTATAAGAATTATTATCAAACCTATCTCGCCCGTTACATATTAGACCAAGGTGGCACAGCTTCCGACCCTAACCCCGGAAAAAGTGGTCTGGATATCGCTCCCGGATATGTAAGTTCCGACGATCTTAAGGAGCATATCAATAAGGAAAATACACTTTACAGTCCCAAAGGCAAAGACCTTTTCTTAAATTCCTATCGTACCGATAAGAACTATCATAGAGAAAAAATTCCTTCCGGTTATACGGATAGCCTTTACTATGTCACATTGTTTCAAAATCCTCAGACTATGGAGTGTTTGAGGGATTTGTATTGTCTGCCGTTCTATAAAGCTGAGGACGGCACAATGTACTATTGTGACTATATGTTCCATTATTATTGGGTTGCTAATGATGATCCAAATTCAGATATTGCCTTTCGTGCTGACGTTTATCAGTTCAATCAGACTTTAGGCTATATTTATCATGACGAGTATTCCGGAATTATTTATGAGGGTTTAAGTTATTCTATGCCTTATCAGATAAGGACAGCCGCTTTTACTTATTCCGGCTCGGGTCATTATAATGATTCACCTTATTTTTCTTTCGTTTCAGATTTAACTGAATATGACGACTGTAAAGCTACTATATATCAAACTGTTCCATATCTTGCCTTGAAATTTTCGTATTTCTTGCCCGACTATTCAGCTTCCTATCTTTTTTATAGATACAGTACTAATTCCTCGTATATTACAATTTACAAGAATTTTTTTAATTCAAGTCTTTCCGGTTATCCTTACAGCAAAAACCCTAACACTAACAATGATTATGGTTTCATCTGCTCCGAAAGCATGATTTCAACCGTTTACAATATAGACAGCTCTCGCATTCCTTCCGGTCAGATCATTCAGATCACCGGAGATAGTAACGTATATAACTATTATATGACTGATCCCGAAACAGGGCATAGCAGTACTGTAAACGAGTTTGTAGAAAACAATTATACATATATCACCAATAACAACGGGGGAGAGGGAAGCGGATCCGGCGGAGCTGGCGGAGATATAAACGTCAGCGGTAAAGTTGATGTTGAAGGAGATATCCACGTTGGTGTTGACGTTAATATAAATCAGGGCGGAACCGGAGTAAATCCCGATGATTTCATACAAGGCGATTTAGATCTTGGCGGTTATTATGACGATGCTGTAGATATGGCTTCCGGCGTTAATAATTTTATGCAGCTTTTCTTCTCGTTTCTTCCTGCTGAAATTTTATCGCTTCTTGGTATTCTTATAGCTGTCGCAATAGTCTGTCGGCTTCTTGGGCGGTGAGTATATGACGTTTGATTTAAGCGGCTTCGTTGAGCTTGGCACATGGCTTTTTTCTATCGGAAAATCTATATTTGAAAGCTTCGTTTTTGATTTCGGCGATTTCCAAATTAATGGCTTTGCTTTGATGATTGGAATAGCTGTATTTTGCATTATATGTTATCTTTTAGGGAGAATTACTGAATAATGGGAATAGCAGAAATAATTGAAATAATTGAAATTGTCAATTTTGCTTTGGAGCTTTCCGAAGCTATTGAAAACGGTGTAAATTACATAATTGAGAAGTTTGTAGATTCTTCCGGTAATGTATGTACACGGATTGTATATCGTTATGACAGTACGGGCGACGGTGTAGAGGACAGCGAGGAGATTATTTATACTCTTCAGCAGACTATTCCTAAACTTTATGATGGTTATTGCCTTGTAAATAAAGGAAATGAAATTGGCTTGGGTCAGCCTTCTTTAAAGCTTGTAGACGCTTCCGAGCTTCTTCCTATACTCGGTGATACTTATTCCGTTATATCTGATGGAGAAGGTATTAAAAT
Organism: Oscillospiraceae bacterium; assembly: GCA_022508885.1. GTDB lineage: Bacteria > Bacillota > Clostridia > Oscillospirales > Ruminococcaceae > CAG-115. The sequence goes on from JAFLUG010000002.1 coordinate 14,888, forward strand.
AGATTTTGATGATGACGGCTTCATTGATGATATTTTTTTTCCTGCTCCATACGATTTTTCCGGTGACGGTATAAACGATTGGTATCAGATAGTCGATGATGACGATAACGGACTTCCGGATTGCGCTCCCGGTACTCCTTTTTATTCTGTCGGAAGTGACGAGTATAACTACATAATCGAAACGCAGTCAGATACCGAAGTTCCGGCTCTGGATAAGAGCTTTGCAAACTATACCGTTACCGAGGCTCTTTTGTTCCTTATATTTGTAGCCGGAGCGATCGGCGTAGGTGCTAAATTTTTCAAGCGGAGGAATATTTAATATGAGCTTAGATAATATCTGGTTTGGCAGTTTCGAGGACGTTGTTTCTTGGCTCTGTTCCGCTGTTCCTTACGCTTTCGTATCTGTCTTTGTTCTTTCATGCGTATTCTCTGTTTTTGAAACTGTTTCGAATTGGGGTAGAAAATGATGTTTGAGCTTTCTAATCTTCGGGAATTTTTCTATTGGCTTACCGGCTTGGGTCCTGTTCTTTTCTTCTTTTTCATCGCTAAGAATTTCATTATTTTCTTCAGAAAGGACGGAAAGTAAATGTTTTCTGCTATAATCAGCGCTATAAAATGCGCTCCGAGGTTCTGGGCTTTTTTCTTCAAGGACTTTTATTATTACATAAAATACAAGAAGTGGAGCGATTTCAATTATTGGGGGCTTCATTTGTTCCTCGGTAAGTTTGGTTCCGGTAAGACTATTTCGGCTGTCCGGTACGCATATAACATCTGTAAGAACCATAAGGGCGTTACCGTTCTTACTAACCTTACGCTTACCAATTTTCCTAAGGATACCACTATTATTAAGTTGGTTAATTCCAATCAGATTAAGGAACTGCCTAATAATTCTATTGTTCTTATTGATGAAATAGGTACCATTTTCAATTCTCGCGACTTTGCCTCTTCAAAAAAGTCCGTTCCGAAGCCTGTTTATCAGATAATTTTACAGTGCCGTCACAGGCGTATTATCATGATCGGCACTGTCCAGCGCTGGAATCTGTTGGATAAGCAGCTTAGAGATATCGCCGACACCGTCACTGAGTGCCGTAGTTTTTTCGGCGATCCTTTTTCCCGGTATACTACTTGTGCCAATTATGACGCTTACGAGTATGATAAGTGGTTCAATAATCCTCTTATTCCTCGCACTCTTCGTCGTTATTACGGATATATTCAGACCGACAAGCTGCGCAGTAAGTATGATACTATTGAAATGGTCGAGGGTATGCTCGATGCTGAATATATCCCCGATGAGCAGATCATACAGAACAGGGAAGGAACTTCCTTTTCTCCTGCTGAGTTTGAGAGCAAGTCCGCAAAAAAATCTATAAGAAAGGCGCTTAAGAGATGATTACCTGTAAGCCCAGCGATTATTTGACTATATCCCTTATTCCGGATAAGGATAATAATATAGATTTGGCAGATTTTATTACTCTTTTGCTCGATACTATGCATCTTTCTGATATGCTCCCTCTCATGCGCTTTATGTGCTCAACCTCTAAATATGAGCAGATTTTGCGGTATGAGGATATCCAGATAAAAATTCCTTATGCCGAAAACTATAAGAAGCAGGGTATTTGCCTTGAATTTTCGGGAAATGGTGTAAATTATTATATCGAGTGGCTTAAAAGTAAATATAATACGAGCTTGCGCTCTGCGTGCAGACGTTTTTACGCGCTTGTGACAAAAGGCTTCAAGCCTAATTGTTCCCGCTTTGACGTGGCTTTTGATGAAAAAATACTTAATTCCGGAGAAGAGAAGTATCTCGATCTCGATGTTATAGAAAGTACGCTTCGCTCTCGCTGTTTTGTTTCTTGTTTTCGGAAGGGCGATCCTGATCATAGCTCCGGAGAATTTTCTTCCGTGCTTATTGATTTATCCAAAGCTGATGAAAAGCTCCATTGTGATTTCATCAGCTCCATGAACCTTTCAAACGGTGTTGTCGGTAAAACAATTCAGCTCGGCAAGCGTAATAGTTCTTCAGTTGTACGCTTTTACGATAAAAGAGCTGAGCAAGAGGTAAAAGGGGTAGAGCTGCCTAATAATCTTTCTTCTTGGGTTCGTTGTGAGTGCGAGTTTAAGAAACTTAACGCTAATTCTGTTATGATGAAATTTGTTGAACTTTCGGAAAAGGATTTTGTTACATACTGCTCCGGTGTGCTTCTTAACCTTATTCGTTTCATCAATCTTGACCGCTCACGCCGCTCAAATTGTACTGTCTGCGATTGGTGGCTTGGTTTCCTCAAACACGCTAAGCGCGCGAAATTGGTGCATTTCAAGCCTCAGCGTAATAAATATATCCGTGCTGTAGCTTACCAAAAGAAAAGCGTTTCAGCTTGTCTTACCGCAATTTCTATGTGTGATCCTCGCGAAATACGCAGTATTTACGAATCCGGTCTTGATATGGTTGCCGACAGTAAATCCGCTCAGGCTATAATCGCGGACTATAACGCTTTGAAGAATTTAAGCCCTTACGAGTTTGATAAAGAATGTCACCGTTCATTGGATCCGTTGACCGGGGTTCAGTTTTTGCGCCTGTTTACGGCTAAATCTGATGACGAGTTCAATCAATTCCTTTCCGAGCTTAAAAAGGAGATAGCTTGATAGTGTGTGATTGGTGGAGCTGCGCACATTTTGAGGACTGTAAAGCTCGTTGCATTTTCTCCGGTTCTAAATATCCGGCTTGCTATATGTGCGTACATTTTGATATGTGTGATGTTTGCACTGAGTATGTCAATTGTGCCGATCTGGTTACTCGTTATCTTCCGAATATGTTCCGTAGACTTGTAAGAGATATCCGGCTTGGGGAAGATACCGAACGGACAAATCAGTTTATACGCCGTAATACTCTCGGCGGTCAGAAGCGTGATGTCTGACCGCTTACTTGACATATTCTGGTCATAATGGTATAATGTCCTCAGTAGGGCAAAATATGAGCTATTGCGTAAAATAGAAATTTTACGCAATATAGGGGGATAGTATGACAGAAAATAAAAATTACAATAACGCGCCTCAGTCTATCAGGGATTTTATTTATTACGAGCAAATTGTAAAGGGTCGTTCAGAGCTTACTGTAAAAAACTATTTTAACGATTTAAAAAGTTTTTTCAGATTTTATAAAATCAAAAACGGTCTTGCGAACGAAAAGGATTTCTCAACAATTGATATTTCGGATATTTCTGATGATGATATTAAATCCGTTGATTTACAGTATGCTCAGGAATTTCTGATATTTATGCAAACTAAAATGGCTAATCAGCAAAAAGCCCGCTATCGTAAGGCTGTGACACTTCGTCAGTTTTACAAATTTCTTACTAACAACAAAAACATGTTCGAAGTCAGTCCTATGGCAAATTTGGAGCTTCCAAGCCCAAAACCGGCACTTCCGAAATATCTTACACTTGAGCAGTCTCTTGAATTGCTGGTTAATGTAGATACTCCTGATACAAAGCGCGATTATTGTATAATCGTATTCTTTCTCAACTGCGGAATGCGTTTATCGGAGCTTGTGGGAATAAATATGAGCGATATACGGAAAACACGCGATAAGGACGGAAACGAAATTTACTCGATGAAAGTCCTCGGAAAAGGCAGTAAAGAGCGAATTATTTATCTCAACGACGCTTGTGTTAATGCTTACTATGATTATATCTCGCCTGAGATAACCGATCCCGATATTCGAAATGAAAAAGGTCTGCGCGATATGTCCGCACAGACAGACGCTTTGTTTTTGAGCCGCAGACGTACAAGAATATCAAACCGCCGTGTTCAGCAAATCGTTGAGGATTGTCTGAAGAAAAGCGGGCTTGACAATATGGGGCTTTCGGTACATAAGCTGCGTCATACAGCGGCTACGCTGATGTATCAGAACGGCGTTGACGTTCGTGTGCTTAAAGATGTTCTCGGACACGAAAATCTCAATACAACACAAATCTACACCCATGTTTCAAATGCTCAGATGGAAAACGCTATGAAGAAAAATCCGCTTGCGTCGGTAAATAATAAATCAAAAAATGATAAAGGGTGACATGATTAGTCTCCTGTATTAAGCTTTTTCTTGAATATTAAAATTGTTAAAATGAGTATGCATCCTATTAAAACAACATTATATTTTACAGGCGCTATAAAACAAATGTTAAAAATCATATGTGATAAAGAAACTATTAATATACTTTTATATCTATAAAAAAGTATTCCTAAAATAAATGAAATTAAAATTGTCCATACAAAATATATAAGTATCTCCCTAAATCCTAAGGAATTTCTTATTGCCCACATAGGAATATGCCAAATTGGCCAAACAATTCCAACATATACCAAAGAAGTTTTATTCCCTTTTTCATTTGCTATTTTATTCAGCAAAAAACCTCTCCATGCGATTTCCTCAACCAATGCTGTCACAAATAAATAGATACAGTTGATTAAGACTGCTAAAACATTTGGATAAGTGTTTGTGAATAAATCTTTATCGTCTGTAATCAAGCAATATATAATTGAAAAAGATAATCCAACACTTCCCAAGATTACACAATAAAATATTGCTTGACATTTTACTTTTTCTGCAAATAAACCAAAAAACCATTTTTTAAAGATTCTATCTTTTAAGGAAAATAATATGGATACCACAAGTGGTATGGTAACAAATAAGTATTTAGCATTAAGTATCACTTGGGAGATATGAATATCGTTTTTTTCCAAAAACATAGGGAGATAGCATAAATAAGAAAGTATTAGAACCAAAGATGTCCACAACAATACTTTCATATCCGGTTTTTTCGTACTCATTTCATTTTCCTCGTTCATAGTATCAGCTATTTATTCAAAATCTTCCCTACAGCAAAAAATCCCGCAAATGCCGCAATATTTACGCACACGATGCTTGCTCCGCACGGAGTATCAAAAGCATAGGAAATTATCATGCCAATTATGAATGTTACCACGGAAACTACCGCAGAGCTTACAGTTACGGAAAGAAAACTTTTGAAAACACGCATGGAACAAAGCGCCGGAAAAATTATGAGGCTTGAAATAAGCATACTGCCCATAAGCCGCATTCCTATAACGATCGTTATTGCCGTAAGCAGAGCGATTAGCATATTATAGACGTTTACCGCGCCGCCTGTGGCTTTCGCAAAGCTTTCGTCGAATGTGATAGCAAAAATTTTCGTGTATAGAAATATAAACATAAACAGCACGATAGAAGCTAAAATCACGCTGATTATAACATCGCTCCGGCTTACGGAAATAATACTTCCGAAAAGATAGCTGTTTATATCAACATTCGACCCGCTTGAGAGCGAAACGGCCATAACGCCTATCCCAAGCGCGCCTGTTGATATAAGCGCAATAGCCGCGTCGCCCTTGATCTTGCCGTTTGAGGACAACCTCAACAGCAGAAACGCCGCGACGATTACAACGGGGATCGCAACTGCCATTGGCGCCAGATTCAACACCGTTGCAACCGCAAGAGCGCCGAATCCAACGTGTGAGAGCCCGTCTCCGATCATTGAAAAGCGCTTTAAAACCAGACTTACTCCGAGAAGCGCCGCGCAAAGCGATACTAAGATGCCCACAATAAGCGCTCTTACAAGCACGGGAGTACCGAGAATATCGGTTATTATTTCAGTCAAGGCTCACACCGCCTTTCACGATGTCCGCAAAATCACTGTTTTTAAATTCCTCAAGACTGCCGAAAAAGAAGCTGTCCTCGCGCATACAAAGCACGCGGTTGGCGTATTTAAGCGCGGCGGATATATCGTGAGTGACCATTATTACGGTAATTCCCTCTTTGTTTATCCGGGAGATCAGCTCGTAAAATTCCGCTGTTATTATCGGGTCGAGTCCCGTTACGGGCTCGTCAAGAAGCAGCAGTTTTTTTGTCGCGCAAAGCGCTCTCGCCAACAATACGCGCTGCTGCTGTCCGCCCGACAATTCGCGGTAGCTTCTATTTTTTAGCTCGGTTATGCCGAGCTTTTCGATGTTTTCAGCAGCGGTCTTGCGCTCCTTTGAAGAATAAAACGGACGCATTCCGCGGGAGTTAAGACAGCCCGAGATAACGACCTCAGACACACTCGCGGGAAAGCTTTTCTGCGCGCTTGTCTGCTGAGGAAGATAACCTATCTCGTTCTTTTGCAGTCCCTCGCCGAATTCTATCGTTCCGTTTTCGGGCTTTTTAAGCGACAGCAGAGCCTTTACAAGCGTGCTTTTTCCCGAGCCGTTTTCTCCGACAATGCACAGATAATCGCCGCTGCTTATCTCAAAGCTTAGATTTTCAATTACTGTCATATTCTCATACGACAGGCAAAGATTCTCTGTTTTAATTAAAGCCATTTTTTCCTCTGTTTCAATATAATCAACCATTATAATGGGTTATAAATGTTCTGTATTTCATAGCATTTTCAATCACATCATAATTCCGTTCCATAAGCGAAACGTAGCTCTCCCCTGCCTCAAAATCATCGGCAGTTATGTTGTGACAGGAGTGAAATTCCGCAATCAGATCACTGTTTTCATTTGTCAGCGTCCGAGCGAGCTTAGTGTCAGAAAGTTCGATATGAAATACAACAGGTATTGTATCGCTGTCATTGAGTTTCTCAGTTAAAAACGCGATAGTCCTTGCTGAAGGCTCGGTTTCATCTCCGCAGCCCGGAAACGCAGCGTAATAATTAAGTCCGTATTCCTTGAAAAAGTACAAAAGCGGAAATCTGTCCGCGAAAACGAAATACCGCTTCTCCCCTGCCAATAATTCCTCAAAGCGTTTGTCAAGAGCGTTTATCTTTTCAATATAACTCTTTGCGTTTTGTTCGTAAAACTCCGCTTTTTCGGGAGCGATATCCACAGCCGCGTTTTTTATGTTCTCAACAATTTTTACGGCGTTTTTGGGAGAAGTCCAGATATGCTCGTCATACTCGTCATACTCGTCTTCCCCGCTGTCGCTTTCCGCGATATTTTCATTTTCCTCCGTGAGTACCTCTACAGAGTCCATCATTCGCAGAGAATTTATTTCATCTAAGCCGCTGAGTATATTTTCGACCCACTGGTCGGATTCTCCGCCGTTATAAATAAACAGATCGCAGTTATTTATCTTTACGATATCCTTTGCGGATGGGTCATAGCTGTGGCTTTCCGTTCTGGGCTTAAGCAAAAGAGTAACCTCTGCGGTGTCACCGAAAACCTGCCGCGCGAAGTCATAAGCGGGAAAAATCGCGGTTACAATTCTAAGCTTGCCGTTTTCATCATCTTCGCTTTTACAGCCGCAGAATATCACCGCAGATAATGCCGCGACAAGTATAAGTGCAATAAGTCTTCTAAGCATTGCTCTCACCCTTCGCGCATTCGCCGCACAGTCCGTAAAATACGGTTTTTCCGATATCCACGAAAAAATCGTGCTTGGCTTTTATGTGGTTTTGTACTTCGTTTATAAAATCACAGTCAAGGTGTATAAGCCTACCGCATTTATCACAGCGCAGATGGAAATGCGAGGCGCATTCGTTGGAATCAGCAAGCTGATAGCACGAGGAATTCCCGTCTGTAAAGCGCTTTAAAATACCGCTTTCGGTGAGCTTTGAAAGCGTTCTGTATACCGTGGCTTCTCCAGAGGTTATTTCTCCGCTTTTGATTATATCCTTTGCGGAAAAGCATTTTCCGCGGCGTTTTGTGAAGAAATCGACGATCTCGTCGCGTTGTTTGGTTTTGTAACTGTTATCGCTCATTTCGTCCTCACTTTCATCATTTCGAGTGCTGTCTCAATCGAAACACAATCGGCATATCTATCTTTCCAAATAAACTCGTTATAATATTTGTAGCTTTTTTCGGCGGACATAAAATCGTTGTCAAAGGTAGAGTTGCAATATTCGGGAACTATCATTTTAAAGTTGTGTTCAAATCCACATTTTACGGTTGCATCAATACAGTAATCGGTTTGCAGTCCAACAATCATTATCTCTTTACTTTCAAGCGATTTGAGATACTCAAGCAGACCCGTCTGGTAAAACGCGCTGTTAGCGGTCTTGTCAAATATTTTTTCGCCGCTCAAGGGTTTAAATCCGCTGTAAATCTCAAAGCCCTCCGTACCTTTTGTTAGCGCTTTTCCTTCACCATCGTCGTGGCGAATAAATATCACTTCGATACAATTCTCTCTTGCGACTTTGATAAATTTTTTCACGTTTTCCTCAAACCTATCAAACATATATAATTTATCATTTGTTATGAGTATTTGTGTATCAACTACCAAAAGAACCATTTTTGTTCTCCTTAAAATTTATATCTCTTGATTCTATAATTTGATATTGACTATCATTTTCAAATTATAACATATTTTTTTTAAAATTTCAATAGTTTTACTTGATTTTTTCTGAAAAAAGTAGTATAATTAAAGTGTAAATTTCGGGCAGAACGCCCTAAAAAACTATGGAGGAAAATAATATGGCAGAAATTCTCGTTGAAACATCGGCAAGACATGTACATGTTACAAAGGAAACTCTCGAGGTTCTTTTCGGAAAGGGCGCTGAGCTTACCAAGAAAAAGGATCTTTCCCAGCCCGGTCAGTACGCGAGTGAGCAGAGAGTTACGGTTGTAGGTCCTAAAAAGGAGCTTGCAAACGTTTCTATCCTCGGTCCTTGCCGCAATGCCGACCAGGTTGAGCTTTCGGCTACAGACGCACGTTCTATCGGAGTAGATATCGCAATCCGCGAGAGCGGCGACACCGCAGGTACGCCCGGATGCACCCTTAAAGGTCCCGCAGGCGAGGTTACTATCAAAGAGGGGGTTATTGTAGCTAAGCGCCACATACATCTTACTCCCGAAACAGCCGACAAGCTCGGCGTTAAAAACAAGGACACAGTCTGGGTAAAGTGCAAGACAAACGGCAGAGAGGCTATTCTCGGCGATGTTGTCGTAAGAGTAAGCGATCAGTTTGCTGACGCTATGCACATCGATACAGACGAGAGCAACGCCATTTCCGCAACGCCCAATCTTATGGGCGAAATAATTAAAAGCATTTAACAATACTTAAAGAAAAACGGCTTGACTAAACTGTCAGGCCGTTATTTTTTTCTTCAAGCATTTTTTCCGCCAAATCCGCCGCGTATTTACAGAGCATAGGACAAGGGCGTTTTTTGTAGTACTCGGGCGTTCGAGCCTCAGGCTCTGCGGAAGCCTCCATCTTTTCAAGCCCCAAAAGCTCCCGGCAGATCATGCTTTTGTTGTCCTTGCGAAATTCCTCGGCGGCGGCGCGTATCTTTTCGTAAAGCGCCTTTTTGGCTTCAATATTCTTCGGCTCGGAATAGCCGTAAACCTCGCTTAATATCATCACCAAACCCAGAAAGGTCCCGCATACCTCTCTCATTCTGCCTACTCCCCCGCCGAAACCGCCGGAAATTCTCGCAAGCTTTTTTTCGTCAAGTCCGAAAATATCGGAAAATGCGACGGTTACAGCCTGAGTGCAGTTATATCCCTTAAGAAAATTTTCGTAGGCAATATCTCCGCGGCTCATTTGCAGAATTCCTCAACAGCGTCCGCAATCGGATCAGCGGCGGTTGTTTCCATAAGCTCCAGCAATCCGGTGTCAACAAGCTTAGCAAGCTCCGCGTCGATCGGCAGCTTAGCAATGACCTTAAGATTAAATTTACCTGCGGTTTCTTCAATATGACTCTCACCGAAAACGCTTATGCGCTTTTTGCAGTCGGGGCACTCAATATAGCTCATATTTTCAACCAGACCTATTATCGGAATGTTCATCATTTCAGCCATTTTCACGGCTTTTCCGACGATCATTGAAACAAGCTCCTGCGGAGACGTTACGACAATTATTCCGTCAAGCGGAATGGACTGAAACACCGTAAGCGGCACATCGCCCGTTCCCGGAGGCATATCCACAAACATATAGTCCACATCGTCCCAGATAACGTCAGTCCAGAACTGCTTCGCCGTACCCGCGATTATCGGTCCGCGCCACACAACAGGGTCGGTATCGTCGGGTAGAAGCAGATTTACGCTCATAACGCGTATTCCCTTCTTGGTCACAACGGGAAAAATCGCGGTCTCGGTTCCCTGAGCCTTTTCTTTTAATCCAAACGCCTTCGGAACGGAAGGTCCGGTAATATCCGCGTCAAGTATAGCTGTGCTGAAGCCTCTCCGGTTCATAAGAACAGCGCTCATACATGTTACGAGGGATTTTCCCACTCCTCCCTTTCCGCTGACAATTCCGATGACCTTTTTGATGTGTGAAAGCTCGTGAGGCTTTTCGATAAAGCTTTTAGGGTCGCGCTCCGCGCAATTTTCGGAGCACCCCGAACAATCGTGACTGCATTCGCTCATTTGTATAATTTCCTTTCATATCTATTATCACAAAAGACTAAAGCTGCTTTCTGTATATCTGCGAGTTTTCATCTTTTATGTATCCCAGACGTTTCAGCAAGTTTTCCTTGATTTCATCATCCGCGCAAAACCTCATCTCACCGCAAAGCATCTGCGAGGCCCACTGTTCAACCGCTCTCAGCAGATACTCATCCGCGCCGTTTTTTCGGTAATATTCAACAGTGACAAAATCAACCACCTCTGCGTAATGCCCGAATCTCAGGGATAAGATCTCTTTTACATAAGCGTAGCCCGCAACGCGGTTTCCGTGGTTTACTGTCAGAAAAATGCTTTTGCTGTCCTTTATAATATCCTCAAAAATAAGCCTGCTGTTATATTCGGACAAACAACTCTCACCGAGCAATCTGCTGTTTATCAGATAAATATATTTAAAATCCTCGGGCAGCGCTCTTTTCAGATAGAAATTAAACATCCGCTTCCTCAATTATCTTGTCGGCAAAACCTTTTCCGTCTACCTTATCATCAACGCCCAATAGTTTTAAAACCGTTCCGGCAATTTCACAAAAGCCCGACATTGTTCCCAGATTGACGGGTTTTATTTGCTTTCCGTAAATCAACACGGGGATATATTCCCGTGTGTGGTCTGTACCGCTGTGGCAAGGATCACAGCCATGGTCGGCGGTCAGTATCAGAACATCGTCGGGACGCATATTCCGCATGAAATCACCTAACCATACATCAAACTCGTTCAGGGCATTTGTATATCCATCGGGATCGCGGCGATGACCGTACTGCATATCAAAATCCACAAGATTTGTAAAGCAAAGCCCATTCCAGTCATTTTCCTGATACTTTGAGGTTATCCTCATATCGTTGGCGTTTCCGATTTCACGCTCGGCAGTTGTAACACCCTTCCCCGCGAAAATGTCGTAGATTTTTCCTACTCCTATAGCTTCAAAGCCACTTCTGCTGAGAATATCAAGCATTGTGTCCTTTGGCGGAACAAGCGAAAAATCATGTCTGCGGGGAGTTCTTGTAAAAGGAAATTCATCTTCAAACGGACGGGCGATAACTCTCCCGACGGCATAATCGCCGGTGAGAATATCGCGCGCAGTTTTGCAGTACTCGTAAAGCGTTTCTACCGGAACAATATCCTCGTGCGCGGCTATCTGAAAAACGCTGTCCGCCGATGTGTAGACTATAAGCGCGCCCGTCATCATATGCTCTTCGCCGTAGTCCGCGATTACCTTAGTTCCCGAATACGGAAGGTTGCACAATGTTTTCCTGCCTGTCCGACGTTCAAATTCACCGATGATCTCTTTCGGAAATCCGTTTGGAAAGACAGGAAACGGTTTTTCACTTATCATTCCCGCGATCTCCCAATGTCCGGTCGTTGTGTCCTTGCCTTTTGAAATCTCGGACAAACGCAAAAACGCGCCGCGCGGAACATTTTCTTTCTCTCCGAAATCAACGCCGTCAATATTAAACAATCCAAGCCTCGTCAGATTAGGCACGCTCAGCTTTCCCGTATTATAGCATGAGCGCAAAGTATTTGCCCCCTCATCGCCGAAATCAGCCGCATCGGGCATTTCGCCTATGCCAAAGCTGTCCAAAACCGTAAGAAATACGCGTTTAGTCATTCAATCACCTTCAATTAAAAGCTTAACTGCCGAACTTGTGCCTATTCTGTCGCAGCCCGCGTTCAAAAACATTTCTATCTGCTCTTTGGTTTTAATTCCGCCCGCGGCCTTAATTTTAATATCGTCGCCGATATGCTTTCTGAAAAGCTCGACGTCACGGATATCCGCTCCCGCAGAACCAAAGCCCGTAGAGGTCTTGATATAATCAGCTCCCGCGCTTGTAACAACTCTGCACATCTCAACCTTTTCCTGCTCTGTAAGATTACAGGTTTCAACAATTACTTTCAGGATATTGAATTCACAGGCTTCTTTTATCAGCGCTATTTCCCTTTCAATAAGCGAAAATCTGCCGTTTTTTACGTCGGTCTGATTAACGACCATATCAATTTCGTTCGCGCCGCATTCTATCGCGTCTTTTGTTTCAAACCACTTTACGTTGGTCGTAGAATAGCCGAGGGGAAAACCGATAACGGTACATATGTTGAGCTCAGGGAAATTCTTGCGGGCACGCCTTATAAAACATGGCGGAATACATACGGACGCGGTGTGATATTTAAGCGCCTCACGGCAAAGCGCGGCAATTTGCTTTGATGTCGCCGCGGGATTTAATAATGTATGGTCGATATGCGTAAAAATCTCAGAATTTTCCATAAGCATCCCCTCTTTAAGAAAGTTTGCGCCTTAACAGTGAACGCGGCGGCGCGACAATGTCGGTTATTATCGCGATCTGCTCCATAGGATGATTTGCAACGGTAATCTTCTCACCGTTTTTGTCAAGCATTGTCTTTGGAGCAAATTTAATCGGCTCTTTTCCGGCAATCAACAGCTCAAGCTCGTCGGACAGCTCGAAATAATTACGAACAGTAAGTTTCATGACCCCGTTTTCACACCCGTCAACAGCCCCTACAAAATCATAATCGCGGATATACCCGCTGTCCGCAAAATATTGACCGCCATTTGTTATTTCCGACGGATTTTGTGAACAGCTTCCGTCCCGCGGACTTCCGTAGAAAAAACCGGTGCAATACGGACGGTGGCTTATTTTATCCATTTCTCTGACGACCCATTCGGGCAGACTTTCGCCTCTTAGCACATAGTCTAACGCCGTTCGGTAGGCATTTGTAGTAAGCGCGGTATAATACGCAGATTTTGCCCTGCCTTCTATTTTAAGACTGTCGATCCCGACATCAAGCAAGTCGTTAATATGCTCTATCATGCACATATCCCGAGCGTTTAGGATAAAACTCCCGCGCTCGTCCTCAAAAATTTTGTAAAACTCTCCGGGACGCTTTTGCTCCATCAGATAATACTCCCAACGGCATGGCTGAGCGCACTCGCCGCGGTTGGCGTTTCTTCCCGTGAGATACTCGGAGATAAGACATCTGCCTGAAAACGAAACACACATCGCGCCGTGTACAAAGGCTTCGATCTCCATATCCTCGGGAATATTCTTTCTGATTTTCCTTATTTCCGCAAGATTTAATTCGCGCGCCAAAACCGCGCGTTTTACTCCCATTTTGTAAAGCTCGGAAGCTGTCCGGTAGTTTACGATCCCCGTCTGAGTGGACGCGTGTATTTCCAGCTTAGGCTGAGTTTCACGAATTAGCGAGATTATCCCTATATCCGCGGCAATAACCGCGTCAACGCCGGCGTTAGCGGCAGCCGAAATAAATTCGGGAAAACGCTCGATCTCATCATTGCTCGGAACAATGTTGCAGGTAATGTAGACTTTCACGCCTTTCTTATGCGCTGTCTCCACGGCTGAACAAAGTTCTTCCTCTGTGAAATTTTTCGCGCCCGCCCTCATTCCATAGGATTTTCCTCCGAGATAAACAGCGTCCGCGCCGTAATCGAGAGCATAAAGCAGACTTTCAAAATCCCCTGTTGGAGAAAGAAGTTCGGGTTTTCTGTTCAATGTTGTTTACCTCTCGTCATTTTCCTCCCTGAGAGCAGCGTCGATTATATTCTGCTCGTGTTCTTCCCGTGTTCTTGCCCAGTAGAAGGTTCCGTCCTTGCTCGCAAGGAAGAAGTAATAATTTGTTTTTGACGGATACAGAGCCGCGTCTATTTCAGCAAGTCCCGGATTGCAGATAGCTCCCGCGGGCAGTCCCTCGCAATTATAGGTGTCGTAAGCGTTGATGATCTCCTGCATTTTAGCGTTGTTGGCGGCAGTTACCGATGGCTTGATCGACTTGTTGATATAGGTGTAGGTAGTATCCGACTCAAGTCTCGGGAATGTTTCGGAATCGTTTAGTCGATTGTGGAATACCGAGGAAATTCCCTTCATATTGTCTTCGTCGGTTCCCTCCCAACATATGAGAGAAGCAAGACGTATGACCTCGTCGAGCGTCATACCGAGTTCTTCCATTCTTTCTCTCATAGACTTTGTAATTTTGCTTTCAAAGTTTTCATACATTTTTTCCGCGGCAATTTCAGCATAATGCGTCGTATCGAAATTGGGATTGTTCTTCAGATCATCGATAACATAAAACTCGTAGGTGTCAGGGAACAAATATCCCTCGAGCATATTAAGGCGATTTGGATCGTTTTCTATGACCTCTTCAAAGTCGTATTTGTTCAATTTATGTTTGTAGTAATTTTCGAAGTCAACTGCCCTGCATACATAATTTGACTCGAGAAGCTCTCCGATTTCCTTGGCTGTATAGCCCTCCGGAATAGTGACCTTAATGGTCTGAGTATACTGCTTCGGTGATTTCAGAGTATCAATAAGACTTCCGTAAGACATATTTGAATAAAGCGTATAACTGCCGGTTAAGAACGGCTTTTCTTTGTCGCCTACAAGATTTATATATGCTTTCATAAAAAACGGCATATTTATTATTCCGTTTTTATACAGCTCATCAACGATCTTATCCGAAGGCATACTGCTGTCAATTGTAACTTCTGCCGTACGGATCGTCTTTGCCATTCCCGTAAAATCACGCAGACCGTTTATTGAAAGAATCGCGAGAAGTACCCCTATTACAATCGAAGCCGCGGAAAGGAGAACTCCGAGAAAAACCTGTCCCATTGTCCTCGTGTGATTTATCTGAGTCTTTTTCTTGCGCTTTTTACGGCGTTTAACACTGTTTTCAGGCGAAGTATTACGTGCGGAATTATCCGAAACGGAGTCCATAAGTCTGGTCTGCTGCAAGTCGTCGGGTGAATTAAGCTCCGTAAACTCTTCCCTCGAGCGGATAGGCCTGTTCTCTTCCGAATAGTCCGTAATGCTCGACATTTCCTGAGTCTTTTCTATATCGCTTTCATCGCCAAGCAGCGACAGCTCACCCGAGTTTTCCGTATCTTCTGATTTAAATTCATCTCTAAATTGATTTTCGTCCATTGCCGACCTCCGATTATTTGTCAAAAACCGTAAACGTTGTCCGCATATCAAAAGGCTCCGTTGGAACCTCACGCTTAAAATCCTTATAGCATATTGTTATGCTTGTACCCTTGAAATTCCTTAAAAACCGGTCGTAATAGCCCTTTCCGTAGCCCAGCCGAAATCCGTTTCCGTCCGCGCATAGCGCGGGAACAACGCACAGCGTTTTTTCGTCAGCCAAAGCGGGTCTTATTTTCGGCGGTTCGTCAATATTGTACCTTCCTTTAGAAAGTTCATCAATGCTTTCAATATAGTAGAATGAAAGCTCCTTATCGCCGCTTACGGGCAGAGCGACAGAAATTCCCTTTTTCAAGCAGTGATCAATAAACCGTCTTGTATCAACCTCTATTTCCATAGAAGCATAGCAGAAAACCGAGCCCGCGTTATCAAGAAACGGCAGAAGCTGTTGGAAAATGCTCTCGTCCGCGTCCGACTTTTCCGCTTTGGTCATAGCTTTTCTTTGTTTGATCAACTCGCGTCTGAGGTTTATCTTTATTTCGCGCATTGGATAGTGTTTCTGATTTCGTCGCTGAGCTGCTGACCTTTAAGTACCTTTACAAGCTCTAAGCCGAAATCAACCGAAACTCCAGCGCCTGCGGCGGTAGTGAAAAGCCCGTCTGTAATTACGTTTTGCTCAGCAATTTCAGCTCCATCGAGATATTTTCTGTAATCGGGGAACGCTGTCGCCTTTAATCCTTTAAGCAAGCCTTTTTTCCCGTAAACAGACGGTGCAGCGCAAATCGCTCCCATAGGTATCTTGTTATTTACGCAAAAATCAACAGCCGACTGAACCTCGGGCGATTTATCGAGATTTTCCGTGCCGAGAGAACCTCCGGGCAGAACTATCATTTCAAGTTTATCCGAAAGCTCGATTTCCTTGTCTGAAATATCTGCTTTCATGGGTATCCCGTGTGAGCTTGTTACTTCAACACCGCCGATTCCGACGGTTTTAACGTCAAGTTTAGCGCGCCTGAGCATATCTATGGGCGCAATCGCCTCAGTCTCTTCAAAGCCGTTAGCTAAAAACACATAAACCATTTAGATCTTCCTTTCAAATCACACTGTCAAGATATCAAGATATCAAGATATCGAGCTGTTTGCATATTTGCTCATGAATTTCCTCAACAGAAAGCGGATTTCCGTCTATTGCGCATTTGATAACGCTCCAGTCGCCGTTTTCCGCTGCGAACACCGCGCTATTCCGGCATTCTTCAAGAAATTCAACATTTCTTTCATGAATGTCCTTTTTGCTTTCATCGCCGTCATAACGCTTTTTCAGCAGTTCCTGAGAAACCTCGACCGGCATATCGAGAAAAATCACCTTATCCGGCTCGGGAAGTCCGAGCTTATTGTACTCAAAGTCATACAGCCAGTCCAAAAAGCAATTATATTCTTCCCTCGGCATTTTTGTAAGCTGATAGATAGCGTTTGAGGTGGTATAACGTCCTGTGATGATTAGTCCGCCGTTTTGGTAAAATTCTTTCCAATCGGTCGCGTAGCTTACATATCTGTCAACAGCGTAAATTGCCGAAGCGGAATACGCGCCGTTTTTTCCCTCGCATTTTACCGTTCCGTCAAGATACTGCCGAACGAGCTGACCGCTTAAGGTGTCATAATTCGGAAAGCTTACCGCGCGGAAGTTTACGCCAAGACTTTTAAGATAGTCTGCCGCAAGTTCAAGCTGCGTTGATTTTCCGCTTCCGTCCAGTCCGTCAAGCACAATAAGTTTTCCTTTTGTCATAAACTCACTTCCGGAATATCAATATATAGTATATTGTACCACATTTTTACAATTTAGTCAATATGTATGGACTAATTTTTTGAAAATTGGAAATCAACAAATTCTTGAGCAGAATTTCTGATTTCTTTTTCAATATCTTCCCTGTTGACAATTTCTTTCATAAGGCTTAAATATTCATCTTTCTTGGAAGTGGCATTGATACAGCGGTTAAACATCCAGACTGTATGAAGTGTGGGTCTGCGTTTCAGTGATTCTATCAAATAGGGTTCGTAGCTTGGATAAAAGGTTTCAATAAAATGAACCATAGCTCCGGGCATTCCGAAATCATCTAAAGGGTGACGCTCCATGATCTGAAGAAGCGGCGTTACGGTTTCAATGCCCGCGCCTTCATCTTTTATAAGTGACATTTTTTCTTCCATAGCATATATAAAATCATCTGAACCTACCAGTTCTTCGATTTCCCGTAAAAGCTTATCAATCATTTATTCCTCCCTAAATTCTAATTACTCTCTTGAAAGCTCATATTTTATTCCGCACTGCTCAAACCCAACTTTTCTGTAAAAATCCAAAAGTTTATCCTCACAGAGCAGGAACACATCGCTTGGACTTAACATTCGGCACACCGTAGTAATCAAGCTTGATGCGTTTCCCCTGTTTCGCATCTCGGGGAACGTCGCTATCTGCGACAAAAGAGCTTGTCCGCATAAATTGTGCTGAACGCAAAGCACCGAGCCGTTAAAGCCGTAAAACCGCGAAATGCCGTGACGTACTCTGTGCGACATATCGAGATACCACGGTTCATAATCAATTTCAAATGATGTTTTCAAAATACTGTATGCTTCGGAAAGCGAAAGCTCCGATACTTTTTCGGGAGCTTCGCATAAATTTCCCGAAAATCGCATTATATTAAGACTTTCGCGGTTAAGCCTCAGTTTTTCGGACAACAGCTTTCCCGATTCCTCCGAACAGAAAAGCTTTGAAAATCCGCTGAAACTCAGGAATTCACACAGTTCTTCAAAGTCACCATTGCCGAACGTGCAGATGACAAATTCATCGTAAAACCGAGCTATAATCAAGTCTTCCGCGGAATAAAACCGGCAAAAGTCATATCCTGTCCCGTAGGCTTGCAAAAGGGCACGTATCTTCTGCGCTTCAATCCCGATTTTCGGCAGCTCAGAAAGCTCATCGGGTGAATATACGCGTTTTATCATATATCCGCCGCGGCTGAGAGCATTTTTTCGGCAAGCGCGCTTACCGCGTCAAAATCGCTTGTTTTTATTACGCAGGACGACGAATGAAGATATCTGCATGGAACGGAAATAGCGCAGGTCCTTACTCCCGAACGGCTTATGTGAATGGCTCTGCTGTCGTTTCCACCGGCTATAAGTGTTTTTGTCTGAACGGGAATATTATTTTCTTCTGCGGTTTTCATCGCGAGAGAATACAAGCCGCGGTCATACAGCGTACCGCCGTCCATATAGGAAACCACCGCGCCTTTTCCAAGCTCGCAGACTTTTTTCTCGCCCGATACGCCCGCAATATCGCAGGCTGTAGTGGTTTCAAGAACGAACGCGATATCCGGCGCGACCGTAAACGCCGCCGCGGCAGCCCCGCGAGTTCCTATTTCCTCCTGAACCGTAAAAGCATACCACGCGTCGTACTCCGGCTGTCCGTTTATCATGTTCATCATGACCAGACACCCCGCGCGGTCGTCGATTGCCTTACCCTTCAAAAATCCGTCGCCGAACTCAAAGAAGTCCGCGTCAAAATAAGCGTAGCTTCCAAGAGGAGCTTTCTTCTCGGCCTCTTCACGGGAATTTACTCCGATGTCAAGGTAAAGCTCACTTATTTCGGGTATCTTCTTTCGTTCGTCACTGCTTTGCTGGTGAATTGCCTTTGTAGCACAAACGCCGTATGCGCCGCTTTCGAGCTTAATGCCTCTTCCGAGCAAGACCTCGGGATTTATTCCTCCGACCGCTCCGAAGCGCAGAAAACCTTCGCTATCCGCATAAGTTATCATAAGACCGACCTCGTCCATATGAGCGGCAAACATTATCTTGTTTTTAGGCGTTTTTCTGCCTTTTTTAAACACGATCAGATTTCCGAGATTATCGGTGAAAATCTCGTCGGCAGTAATTTTTTCCCGAATAAAATTGCGGATACTTTTCTCATCGCCCGAAGCGCCGTTTACCTCACATAATTCCTTAAGCATTTCGTTCATTTCACTTTTCCTCCGCGTATTCGCAAATCAACGAAGCTACCGCTTCGATATCGCGAATATCCGCTGTTTCGACGGCAGTGTGCATATATCTTATCGGAAGCGACAGCGTACAGCATTTCACGCCGCGTCCGCTTACTCCGATAGCGTCGGCGTTTGTTCCTGTGGAACCCGGCATGATCTCACGGGTGAACGGAATGTTGGCGTTATTCGCGAGTGTACACAGCTTGTTTGACATTTCCTTGTCAAGACCTGCGGAAAATCCTATCATAGCACCGCTTCCAAGTTTTGCGGTATCCTTTTCGGAACTGTCGGGAGTATTGCCGAAAGAAACGTCGATGACTATCGCCTCGTCGGGCTGAATTTTAAATCCGTTCATTTTCGCTCCGCTCTCGCCAGTCTCCTCGCGGCAGGAAAAGCACACGGCAATATTGTAAGCTGTTTTCTTGCCCTTAAGCATTTCAAGAGCGCGTAAAACCGCACATACTCCGCTTCTGTTGTCAATAGCGGGAGCGGAAACCTTTGTTTCGGATAATTCGCGGAATGCCGAGTTTACCGTAATTCTGTCACCAAGGGAAATAAGCTCCTCTGCTTTATCTTTTGAAAGACCGATATCAATAAAAATATCTCCGATCTCGGGCGCGGTTCTTTCCTTTGACGATTTTGACACATGGGGAGGAAGAGTTGAAATTACTCCCAAAACATCTTTCTTTCCGTGAATCGTTACCGACTGAGCCAAAAGCGTTTTTAAGTCCGGAGAACCGCACGCGCCGACGCCAATAAATCCATTTTCGTTAATAAATGTTACGATAAGCCCTACTTGGTCGATATGCGCGTCAAGCAAGAGTGTTTTTGCGTTTGGATCTTCGGATTTAACGAAACCCAAAACACTTCCGAACGCGTCAACACTTACATTATCTGCGTATTCCCGAAGATATTCCGCAGCTTTTTCCGAAGCGGAGAACTCGTCTCCGGAAACCCCGACGCATTCTGTAAGCGCCTTTAAAACTGTTTTTATCTCCATTTTATATCATTCCTTTAAAAAGTCGTTTTTTATATCGGGAATATTAAATTTACAACCCTCAATATTCAAAGCCTCAAGCTTGTAAGCAACAATTTCACGCGGAAACCCTAACTTAGCCGAGAGAGCCTCAAGCGAGTTTTCATTTTCCAGCTCGGACAAGATCTCATCATCGGATATAAGTACGCTTGCCGCAAACAAATTTGCTTCCCGCTCGGTTTTGCTGTTTTCAAGAAACAGTGTGGTTTCACGTATTTTTCCATCGGAAAGATCTTTGTGAAGCAAATCGTGGCCAAGCTCGTGCGCGCAGACAACAGATTTAAGTATTTCATCAAGTTCTTCATTGATCACAATATACCTTATATTGTTTTCACGCAAATAAAAACCTTTAAGCGAGCCGAGCTTTCTGAACCACACTTTTATGCCCGCATTCTCAGCGGTTTCAAATATATCGGCGCCGCCGTATCTTTCAACTATCTCTTTCGCAAGCTCAACAATACGCAGCATTCATTATTCCCCGTTTTTATTGTTTTTACGGCTGTCAAGATAAATTTCATTAAGAGTTCTTATCAGAAACTCCTTATCCTCGTCGGAAATGGAATTTCCCGCGAAAAGTCCTTTGCTTTCCTCAAGGAATTTTATTGCGCCCGCGCTTGTTTTCCCGCTGTCCAAAAGGGTTTTAATAAATTTTTCGTCGGCGGATAACTCAAGATCTGCGTTGTCGTCCGAAAGAAACTCGGCTGTAACGCCAAGCTCGTCTGCCATCCTTTTGAGAATATCTTTTCTCGGACGGCGGTTTTCCGTAATGTAATAATTAAACGCACGATATGTTATTCCGACAGACTTTGCAAATTCCGTCTTACTGATACGTTTTCTTGTAAGAAGATATTCCAGCTTTTCGCTTAGTTTCACGTCAGTTTCCTCCATTATTGTATTACCTTATTATTATAGCAGTCATAATCTTTTTTGTCAAGTATTGGAAACAAGCATAATCAATGAATATTATTCATTGCTATTCAAAATTTCTTAAAATTTATTTGAAAAAATAATGAGATTATTGAATAATATTATGTATTATGAATATTAGCACTTGACAAAACATCAGGATGATTGTAAAATAATATTCGTAAAATAATTTTCTAACATAAAGGAGATTTTAATTATGGCTGATCAGATTAAAAAGGTTGTTCTGGCATACTCGGGCGGTCTTGATACTTCGATTATTATCCCGTGGCTTAAAGAAACATATCCCGGCTGCGAGGTTATCTGCGTTGCGGGAAACGTAGGTCAGGACGCAGAGCTTACGGGTCTTGAGGAAAGAGCTAAGAAAACGGGCGCTTCAAAGCTTTATATCGAGGACATTCAGGACGAGTTTGTCAATGATTTCGTGTTCCCCACTCTTAAGGCAGGCGCCAAGTATGAGGGATATCTGCTCGGAACTTCTTTTGCGCGTCCGCCTATTGCTAAGAGGATCGTTGAGATCGCTAAGAAAGAGGGCGCGGACGCTATCTGCCACGGCTGTACCGGTAAGGGCAACGACCAGGTCCGTTTTGAGCTTACGATAAAGGCTCTTGCTCCCAATATGAAGATAATCGCTCCGTGGAGAGTATGGGACATCAAGTCGCGTGACCAGGAAATTGACTACGCCGAGGCGCACAATGTTCCCATTAAAATTACACGCGAAACAAACTACTCAAAGGATATGAACCTCTGGCATCTTTCTCACGAGGGACTTGACCTTGAGGATCCCGCAAACGAGCCTCAGTACAACAAAGAAGGCTTCCTTGAGCTCGGAGTTTCTCCCGAGCAGGCTCCCGACAAGCCTACTTATGTTACGATCCATTTTGAAAAGGGCGTTCCCGTCTCTCTCAACGGCGAGAATATGGACGGCGTAAAGCTTATTAAGACGCTCAACAAGATCGGCGGAGAAAACGGTATCGGTTTGTTCGATGTTGTGGAAAACAGACTTGTCGGTATGAAGTCGCGCGGAGTTTACGAAACTCCCGGAGGAACCATTCTTTATCACGCGCACGAGGTTCTCGAAACTATCTGCCTTGACAAGGAGACTCAGCATTATAAATACGGTCTTGCTCAGAAATACGCCGACCTTGTTTACAACGGTCAGTGGTATACTCCCCTTCGCGAGGCTATGGACGCTTTTGTCAACAAGACGCAGGAAACCGTTACGGGCGACGTAAAGCTCAAACTCTATAAGGGCAACATCATAAACGCGGGCGTTACCTCACCGTATACTCTTTACAGCGAGGACTTTGCTTCTTTCGGCGAGGACGATGTTTACAACCAGATGGACAGTGCGGGCTTTATCAACCTGTTCGGTCTGCCTATCAAGGTAAAGGCAATGCTTGACGCTGAGAGGAACAAATAATTACATTTAATTCAAACCGCAAAGCGTGCAGATCCACGCTTTGCGCATTTTCAAACGGGAGATAATACATTATGGCAATGTGGGCTGGAAGATTTTCCAAAGAGGTCGATAAGGGCGTAAACGCTTTTAATTCTTCTATTTCTTTTGACGCGAGAATGTATAAGCAGGATATTGCGGGCAGTATCGCTCACGCGACGATGCTTGGAGAACAGGGCATTATAAGCATGAGCGACAGCCTTGAGATTATCGGCGGATTAAAGGAAATTCTCGGCGATATTGAGAGCGGAAAGCTTCAATTTGACCCGAATGCGGAGGATATTCACATGTTTATCGAGGCGGAGCTTACAAGCCGCCTTGGCGACGTGGGAAAAAGACTGCATACCTCGCGTTCGAGAAACGACCAGGTCGCGCTTGACATCAGACTTTATCTCCGTGATGAAATAAAGGAAATAAAAGAGCTTCTGGTAAAGCTTATCGAAACGCTGTGTGAGATCGCCGAGAAAAATTACGACACTATCATGCCGGGATATACCCATTTACAGCGTGCCCAGCCTATCACATTCGGTCATCATCTTATGGCATACGCGCAGATGCTTTTAAGGGATATTGACAGGCTAAAGGATACGGAAAAACGAATGAACGTAAATCCTCTCGGAAGCTGTGCGCTTGCGGGAACGACCTACAACATTGACAGACAGCGCACCACTTCCCTGCTCAATATGTACGAACCTATGGAAAATTCTCTTGACGGAGTTTCGGACAGGGATTTCTGCATGGAACTTGCTTCCGCGCTCTCTATCTGTATGGTTCATCTTTCAAGGTTTTCCGAGGAGATCATTATGTGGTGCAGTTGGGAGTTTAAATTCATTGAGCTTGACGACGCGTTTTCTACAGGCTCGAGCATAATGCCGCAGAAGAAAAATCCCGACGTTACCGAGCTTATCAGAGGAAAGACTGCGCGTGTTATCGGCGACAATATGACGCTTCTTACGATGATGAAGGGACTTCCGCTTGCATATAACAAGGATATGCAGGAGGACAAGGAAGCAATTTTCGACGCGGTTGATAATATTAAGCTCTGTATATCCACATTTACACCAATGCTTGCGACGATGACGGTATTGCGCGAGAATATGCGCAGCGCTGCCGCAAGAGGCTTTATAAACGCTACGGACTGCGCGGATTATCTGGTTAAAAAAGGAATGCCGTTCAGAACTGCGTATAAGATAACCGGCGGACTTGTTGCACTATGTATAAGCAAAAACACCACTTTAGAGGAGCTTCCGCTTGACGAATACAAAAACGCAAGCGAGCTTTTCGATGAAGATATATATAACGCAATAAGTCTTGATACCTGCGTAAAAGAACGCAAGTCGTTCGGCGGGCCTTCTCCCGAAAGCGTTCTGGCACAGATTAAATCGGTAAAGAAAAAGCTTGAGGAGCAAAAAAATGGTTAAGGTTTACATTGACGGACAGGAAGGAACTACGGGTCTTAAGATCCTCGAAAGATTTGAAGGCAGAAACGACATCGAGCTTCTGAAAATCGACGAATCCAAGCGAAAGGACAATGACGAGCGCAGAAAGATGATAAATTCCGCCGATTTTGTTTTCCTGTGTCTTCCGGATGACGCCGCGAGAGAGGCTGTCGCTATGGCCGACGATAAAGTAAGAATTATTGACGCTTCTACCGCGCACAGGACAAATTCCGAATGGGCGTACGGATTTCCCGAGCTCGGCGCGGATTTCAGAAACAAAATCGAAAACAGCAGCAGGACCGCTGTTCCGGGTTGTTACGCGAGCGGATTTATTTCAATGGTATATCCGCTTGTTAAGCTCGGAATTATGCCGAAAGACTATCCCATAGTCTGCCACGCGGTTTCGGGATACAGCGGGGCCGGAAAAAAAGCTATTGCCGTATACAAGGGAGAAAACCGTCCGGCGGATTTAGACAGTCCGCGTCAGTACGCGCTTTCACAACAGCACAAGCACCTTCCCGAAATGCAGAAGATATGCGGGCTTGATTACGCTCCCGCGTTTAATCCGCTTGTATGCGATTATTATTCGGGAATGGTCGTGTCGCTCCCGATTTTTACGAGAATGCTGACGAAAAAGTATTCTTTAAGCGATGTGAGAAAAGCGCTTAAAGAGTTTTATGAGGAAAACGGCTCTTATTTTGTAAAGGTGATGCCCGAGGGCGAGCCCGAGGACGGCTTTATCGGCGCTAATAATATAAGCGGCACGAATATGATGCAGATTTTCGTAAACGGAAACGACGAGAGGCTTATTCTCTGCTCGAGACTTGACAATCTCGGAAAGGGCGCGTCGGGAGCGGCGGTTCAGTGTCTTAACATAATGATGGGAATCGACGAGAAAACGGGGCTTATCTGATAGGTGATTTTATGTACTATAAGGAAATAAGAGTGTGGGTTCCGGACGAGGAAGTTTTGGATATCCGTTTTTTAAAGCATGAAAAATTCTTTGTATATAATTTCCTTAATAAGCCGTATATAATTACGGCAGAAATTGTTGATACAAGAAATTATATCGGATTTGGAGCAGATGGAAAGATTTATCTTCTCGACATAGAAAACAACCGCGAAGTCTATGCCTCGAGCGCGCTTGCAGTTTTCGGCAGACAGCTTAAGTTATATCGAGATTTAACTGCTATTACCGAACAAACTGACGATGAAAAAACACAATCCGAAGATTTTGCAACGGAAATACAAAAGCTGGACAATAACGCGTTTTCAAATGAAAACAATTTCTGGTCTGAGGTTTTGAAACAAATAGAGCTTGACTCAATACATGAGGTAAAGATATGATAAAAATAAATGGATTTGATTTTATAGACGGCGGTGTTTGTGCCGCAAAGGGCTTTACGGCTTCGGGAGTTATCGCAGGAATCAAGGCGGGAAACACAACAAAACGCGATCTTGCTCTTATCAAAAGCTCGGTTAGGTGTAAAACCGCGGCGCTGTTTACAAGAAACAAGGTTAAGGGCGCGCCAATTCTTGTATGCAAGGAACATTTAAACGATGGCTATGCGCAGGCTGTAATTGTAAACAGCGGAAACGCAAATACCTGTAACTCAAACGGGATCGAAATAGCCGAACAGATGTGCAGTTTAGCGGCAGAAGCTCTCGGACTTGATAAGGACGATATTCTCGTTGGTTCTACCGGCGTTATCGGTCAGAAGCTGAGTATTGAACCTATAAAGGCTGTTATTCCCGAGCTTGCCGCTTCGCTCAGCGAAAACGGCAGTCCCCTTGCCTGCGAGGCTATTATGACAACCGATACGCGCAAAAAAGAATTTGCGGTTGAGTTTGAGCTTGACGGAAAGAAATGCCGCGTTGGCGGTATCTCAAAAGGCAGCGGAATGATAAACCCGAATATGGCTACAATGCTTGCGTTTATCACAACCGATGTGGCGATCAACGGCGAGCTGCTTGAAATGGCTCTGAGAAAGGTATGCGGAGTGACCTACAATATGGTAAGCGTAGACGGAGATACTTCTACAAACGATACGCTTATTCTCATGTCCTCGGGTCTTGCTGAAAACAAGGAAATTATCTGCGAGGACGAAAGCTATGAGATTTTCGTAAACGCGCTTTATGCGGTTATGATGAATCTTGCCCGTGAGACAGCACGCGACGGAGAGGGCGCGACAAAGCTTATAGAATGTGTTGTAAGCGGCGCTCCCGATGAAAACACCGCGAAAACCGTCGCGAAGTCTGTTATTTCCTCGAGTCTTGTAAAAGCCGCGCTGTTTGCGGCTGACGCAAATTGGGGAAGGATTCTGTGCGCGATCGGCTATGCCGACGCCGAGTTTGACATAAGCAAAACCGCGGTTGACCTCGCGAGTGAAAAGGGTGAGATCGCCGTATGTGAAAACGGTGCGGGGGTTGATTTTTCGGAAGACAAGGCAAAGGAGATACTTTCCGAAGAGGAAATAAAAATTCTTGTAAATCTCAACAGCGGCGATTCCTCGGCAATCGCGTGGGGCTGTGATCTTACATTCGATTATGTAAAAATAAATGCTGAGTACAGAACATAATTTCACTAAAACCATTGTATATTGTTAAATTAAGAGGTTTAAAAATGGAAATTGATTACGATATCCGGGCTAACGTGATGGTAGAGGCTCTGCCCTACCTTCAGAAATACAACAACAAGGTAGTTGTGGTTAAATACGGTGGAAACGCCATGACAAACGAAAGGCTGAAACAAGCGGTAATGCAGGATATCGTCCTGCTTTCGCTGGTTGGTATAAAGGTCGTTCTGGTCCATGGCGGCGGTCCCGAGATAAACGAAATGCTGAATAAGATCGGCAAGGAAAGCAAGTTTGTAAACGGGCTGAGATATACCGATGAGGAAACGATAGATATAGTTCAGATGGTTCTCGCGGGAAAGGTGAACAAGGACTTAGTTTCGATGCTTGAAAGCCACGAGGGCAAGGCGATAGGACTCTGCGGTCTGGACGGAAATATGATCGAGGCAAAGACGCTTAATCCCGATCTGGGCTATGTCGGCGAAATAACCGACGTACATCCCGAAATAATCCAGAACGCGCTTGACAATGGATATATTCCCGTAATTTCGACGATAGGACGCGGCAAGGACGGGACAGTCTACAATATAAACGCCGATACTGCCGCCGCGAGAATAGCGGCGGAAATGAAAGCTCCGAGCCTTATACTTCTGACCGATATCAAGGGACTTTTGGAGGATAAGGACGACGAAAATACAATTATCAGAACCGTCGGCGTAAGCGAGGTCCCGTATCTCAAAAAACAGGGAATTATTTCGGGAGGAATGATCCCGAAGATAGAGTGCTGTGTTGAGGCTGTACGCCGAGGAGTCAAGCAGGCGAATATAATTGACGGAAGAATACCGCATTCGATCCTGATTGAGCTTCTTACGGATATCGGCGCGGGAACGATGATAATTGCGTGAGGTAAAAATGAAAACGATTGAACAATTCAACAAATATGTCATGCATTCTTACGGCAGGTATGACCTCGTTTTGGACAGCGGCGGGGACGTGACCTCTGTTGATGAAGAAGGCAAAAGCTATATTGATTTCGGCTCGGGAATAGGTGTAAATTCTCTGGGCTACTGTAACGACGAGTGGGTTGAAGCGGTTTGCTCTCAGGCAAAAAGACTTCAGCATACGTCAAATTATTATTATACAAAAGTTCAGGCTGATTTTGCTAAGGCGCTTTGTGAAACCGCGGGTTATACAAATTTATTTTTCGGAAACTCGGGTGCTGAGGCAAATGAATGTGCTATCAAAATCGCGCGTAAGTACAGTTTTGATAAATACGGAAAAGGCCGTCACAACATAATAACCCTAAAAAACTCGTTTCACGGAAGAACGATAGCCACGCTTTCAGCAACAGGTCAGGACGTTTTTCACAACTACTTCTTCCCTTTTGTAGAGGGCTTTGTAAACG
Organism: Oscillospiraceae bacterium; assembly: GCA_022508885.1. Classification (GTDB taxonomy): domain Bacteria; phylum Bacillota; class Clostridia; order Oscillospirales; family Ruminococcaceae; genus CAG-115. Next base: position 43,085 of record JAFLUG010000002.1, read on the forward strand.
TTGAGGCAAATAATATCGCTGATTTGCGCGAAAAGCTTGACGATACGGTCTGCGCGGTCATGTTTGAATATATTCAGGGTGAGGGCGGAGTAAATCGGCTTGAACAGGAGTTTGTTGATGAGATTTTTAAACTCTGTGCCGAAAACGATGTTATTACAATTGCGGACGAGGTTCAGACCGGCGTCGGAAGAACGGGAAAGTTTCTCTGCGGAGATCATTACGGTCACAAGGCTGATCTTACGACGCTTGCCAAGGGACTTGCGGGAGGAATACCGATAGGCGCTTGTCTTTCGGGAGAAAAATGCGCGAATGTGCTTGTTCCAGGAACGCACGGTTCTACTTTCGGCGGAAATCCCATCGCGTGCGCGGGCGGTCTTGCGGTCTTAAACAAATTAAACACTGCCGGATTTCTTGATGAGGTTTCAAAAAAGGGCAAGTATTTTTGCGATAAGCTGAATGAAATTCCCGAGGTGAAATCGCTTTCGGGTCTCGGGCTGATGATAGGTATTGAATTAAAAACAAAGAACGCGCATAATGCCGCAAAGGAAGCGCTTGAAAACGGACTATTAGTCCTTACTGCTAAGGAAAAACTGAGGTTTTTGCCGCCTCTTACAATTTCCTATAAGGAAATCGACGAGGGGATGAAAATACTTGCAGGTCTTTTGAAATAGGAAGGGAGCGAAGATGAAAAGAATAACACAGATCATATCGGTTATCAGCATTCTTATCGCGGCTATTGCTTTGATATTTAACTTTCAGGTTCTTTCCGGTAAAAGCTATTTTATAAGATTTGCTATTTTCTCCACCATCCGCAGAGGCGATATTATGGGTTTTCTCGGAAATCTTCTCGGACTTCTGATAACATCGTTCGCTTTTGCGGCAATGGGCATTTACGGAGCTATGCTGTCGATCTTCAACAGAGAAAAAGCGCGCAAGCCTGCTCTGATTTCGGGAATCTGCGTCACGGTATTGGCTCTTGTTTCCTTGTTTTTCAGCTTTAATAACAATTTCAATATCGGCGATATATTTATTATTCTCTTCCCTGCCGCGTTTACGTTTTGCGTGATACAGACAACTGATGTTAAATAAAACTTGAAAGGAATTGATCTAATGAAACATTTATTGAAACTTCTCGATTTAAGCACAGAGGAGATCATTGATATCCTTAACCTCGCGGATCAGCTTAAATACGAGCAGAAGCACGGTATTCCCCACAACATTTTAAAGGGAATGACACTCGGAATGATTTTCCAGAAGGCGTCTACAAGAACTCGTGTTTCTTTTGAAACGGGAATGTACCAGCTTGGCGGAAACGCGCTGTTTCTTTCTTCAAAAGAGCTTCAGATAGGACGCGGAGAGCCTGTACAGGATACGGCGCGTGTTCTGTCACGGTATCTTAACGGAATAATGATAAGAACATTTGAGCAGGCTGAAGTTGAAAACCTCGCAGAATACGGCTCTATACCGATCATAAACGGACTTACCGATTTCTGCCATCCTTGTCAGGTGCTTGCCGATCTGCAGACTATCCGCGAATACAAGAACAAGCTCGAGGGTCTTAATTTCTGCTATATCGGTGACGGGAACAATATGGCGAATTCTCTGACAGTCGGCTGTCTCAAAGTAGGAATGAATGTAACTCTCGCCTGCCCCGAGGGATATTACCCTGACAAGCAGATCCTTGATTTCACAAGGGACTATGAAAACTTCAAGATCATAAACGATCCTGTTGAGGCAGCCGCGGACGCCGATGTTCTTTATACCGACGTATGGGCTTCAATGGGAATGGAAGATGAGGTTGAAAAGCGCAAAGCAGCGTTTAAGGGCTATCAGATAAACGACAGCGTTATGGCTTCGGCAAAGTCCGACGCGATAGTTATGCACTGCCTGCCTGCTCACCGTGAAGAGGAAATAACCTCAAAGGTATTTGAACAGCACGCAAAGGAGATTTTTGACGAGGCTGAAAACCGTCTTCACGCGCAAAAAGCTGTAATGGTAAGGCTAATGGCTAACGAAGGCTGATTATTGGCATAATAACCGACACTGTTTAAATACAGTGTCGGTTTTATTTATGTATTCAACTCGGAAATCAGCTTTTCGATTATATATTTTTTTTCCTCTGCGCTGATATTAAGGTTTTCAAGATATTTTTGTACGGTATGAGCAAACAGTCTGTTAGTTTCCTCCTTTAAATTAAATAGTGCGGTATCGTTTGTAAAATGTACTACCGCGTTTATTTTTTTCTGCATTTTCGGCATACGGTCAACCCCCTTTAGAGTAATATTATGACGGCGTACTTGTACAAGATTACGCGTAATTCAACTAAAAGGGAGCGTTTGCATGAAAATCGCTGTTTATTCCCGAAAATCAAAATTTACCGGCAAGGGAGAAAGTATCGAAAACCAGATAGCGCTATGCAAAGAGTACATTAAAACGCATATTCCCAATGCAGCCGAAGATGACGTTTCTATTTATGAGGACGAGGGATTTTCCGGAAAAAATTTTGACCGTCCGCAGTTTAAAAAAATGATGAAAACAGCAGAAAATGCTCCTTTCGACTATATCGTTGTTTACCGTCTTGACAGGATAAGCAGAAGCGTAGGAGATTTCGCGAATCTTATCGAAAAGCTGAATGAAATGAAAACCGCTTTTGTATGCATTAAAGAGCAGTTTGATACATCAACGCCCATGGGACGCGCAATGATGAATATTTCGGCGGTTTTCGCGCAGCTTGAGCGCGAAACAATAGCCGAGCGAATTCGAGACAATATAGTTCTCCTTGCTAAAACGGGACGTTGGCTCGGAGGAGTAACTCCTCTCGGATTTACAGGCGAAAAGGTTGAAATAAAAGATCCGGAGAATAAAAGACGTTTTGCGTTTAAACTTTCCCCGATCAAGAGTGAAATATTTACGGTAAAAACAATTTACGCGAGATTTCTCGAATCTCATTCTTTGACCAAAACGGTAACGTGGCTGATATCTCACGGTATAAAAACTCGTAAGAAAAACGATTTCAGAGCAAGGACAGTAAAGGATATTCTTAAAAATCCTGTATACTGCACAGCAGACGGCGACGCATTTGAATATTTTGAAGAACTTGGCTGTGATATATGCTTTACAAAGGAGGAAGCCGACGGAAAGCAAGGTATAATGCCGTTTTTAAGGACTTCTCAAAGCGGCAAGAAAACTCGACGAAACACGCCCGAGGAATGGATAATTGCTATTGGAAAGCATAAGGGAATCATTTCTTCGGAAGATTGGATCAAGACTCAGAACCTGCTTGGAAAAAATTCCTCTAAAACCTTCTATAAGCCGTCAAGAAACAGTACGGCAATATTTACGGGACTTGTAAAATGCGGTGAATGCGGACACAATATGCGTCCGCGACTATCAGGCCAAAATAAAGGCAACGATCCGCGAAAATTTACATACATGTGCGAATATAAGGAACGTTCGAGAAGATCAAAATGTCGTATGCGCAACGCAAGCGGCAATATGCTTGATGAGAGCGTCATCACAGAAATACTTAAGCTCGGACAACTCAACGATCTAACCCAAAAGGAATTAACTGCCCTGCTGAATTCTGTCAAGAATGAAAAATTATCCGAAAATATAAACGAGATGAAAAAACAAATCTCTGAAAAGGAAAAAATGATTTCAAAGCTTATGAACAGCTTTGCGGCTTCAGAAAACAGCTCATCATACGAATATGTAAAGCGTGAAACAGAGAAGATCGACAACGAGATAAAATGCCTTAGGGAAGAGCTTATGCACATTAATAATTCTGAAAAACAAACTGAAATCTTGAATATTGAATGTATTGTAAATGAGTTAATGGATTTCAAAAAAAGCTTTACGGGACTTTCGATCATTGAAAAACGGGATTTTGTAAATAAAGTTATTGAAAAAATTGTTTGGGACGGAGAAAAAGCAAATGTATATCTTAAGTAGTTTAAACCAAAACAGTTGACATTTTAATGAATTAATGTTATAATTGTATACGAAAATAATTGAAGAGGTATACAATTTTGACTATCAAAGAGCAGCTTTACGGTCTTCTCGAGGAAAACCGAGGTAATTTTATTTCCGGCGAAGATATTGCAAAACAGCTTTACTGTACACGCGGAGCTGTTTGGAAAGCAATAAAAGCTCTGAGAAACGAGGGTTTTGAAATAAAGGCGGTTACAAACCGCGGATATTGTCTGTGTGACAGCGGAGATATTCTCAGTGCAGCAGGAATAAAACGTTATTTAAACAGAAAATGCAGTATAACCGTTCTCAAAACCATCAGCTCAACAAACGCTTACCTGCGGGAATTGGCCCAGAATGGCGCGAACGAGGGCGCCTTGGTTGTTTCCTGCGAGCAGACAAGCGGTTATGGAAGACGCAAAAGAAACTTCTTCTCTCCTGCCGATACAGGACTTTATATGAGTATTTTACTGCGCCCGCCGTTTTCCGCGCAGGAATCCGTAAAAATCACCGCGGCAGGCGCGGCGGCGGTTTGTATTGCGATAGAAAATGTTACGGGAGTATATTCGGGCATAAAATGGGTAAACGACATCTTTGTTCAGAATAAAAAGGTTGCGGGCATTTTAACGGAAGCGTCGCTTAACATTGAAAACGGATTGCTTGATTATGCTATTATCGGCATAGGAATTAATGTTTATAAACCCGAAAACGGTTTTCCGTCTGAAATATCGGAAATAGCCGGGGCGTTGATTGACAAACGTACGTCAGATGTACGAAATAAGCTTGTAGTTGAAATATACGATCATTTTATGAAGTTCTACGAAAAGTTTCCCGAATGTGATTATGTCCGTGAATACCAAAAACGGCTTATGTGGCTGGGCGAGCGTATTTATATTCATTCGGGAGCAGACGGACATATTAAAACCCCCGCCGTTCTACTCGGAACAGATGAGAGCTGTGCGCTTAGGATCCGATATGATGATGGCACAGAGGATATTATTTATTCGGGGGAAATCAGTATCAACAGATAGAAATATTTTATTTTCCGAGATTGTGTAATTGCATTATCAATACATCTGGAAGCGTAAGTGGAAAATTTGTTGTTTTTATTGAGGTCAAAGGTTTCTGCGGCACGAATGAGACCTATCGTTCCGATTGATACAAGGTCGTCCGCGTCCGGAAAATCGGGATACTTTTTATTTACAATGTACGCGACAAGTCTGAGGTTATGTATGATAAGCCTGTCACGCGCTGTTTTAATTTCAATTTCCGTGCTTTCCGGATTTGACATTATTTTGAGACATTGTGCTTCTTCCTTTGATGAAAGCTGCTTTGGGAAATTATTTTTCCCATCGAAATGAAGTCCGAACAGCAAAAAGTTTTCAAGCGCGAGTTTTAATATCAGCCAAAACATAGTAAGTTCCTTTCGTTATTTTTTTGTGTGGATTTATTTTATTACTCTGCGCTTGTTTAATATTCATAATATACTGTAAAGCGCGGACAAATATATTTTTGTCCGCGCATCGATTATTGTTTTTTCTGCAGCTTAAGCTCAAGCTTATGCTTTTGAGGTTCTTCCGGTTGTTTTTCAATCAGATCCGACAGTTCGGGAGCTTCAAACCAGAATTTACTTCCCTGCCCCAAACTGCTCTCAGCGCCGTATTTAAAGCCGTGCTGCTCAAGTACGCTTTTTACGATTGAAAGCCCTATACCGCTTCCCATTTTCGCGCGCTTGTGTGTAGCAGAGCGCTCGCTTACCTTGTAGTATCTGTCCCAGATATACGGAAGATTTTCGGGAGAAATACCCTCTCCGTGATCCTCAACCTCAAATCTTACCATTCCCTTATCATTTTTGAAAAGTCTTACAAATACCTTCTTATCGTCTCCGGCGTATGTTACCGCGTTGTTTATAAGATTGTATACTACCTGGTCGAGCTTTGATATATCGCCGGATATGCGGATATTATCTTCCGCCTGCAAATCAACGGTAATTCCATCATTGTATTTTACAATATCAAATCTTGAAACAACACCCGATATATTTTCTGAGAGATTAAAAGCTTCTATATTTAACTCCGTAACCCCCGCCTGAAGTTTAGACAAATCAAGAATGTCCGTTACAAGCGATGAAAGCCTGTCTGTTTCATCTATTATAACTTTAATATGCTTTTCGCGTTTTTCAGGGTTATCACCCGAAATATCGCGTATCATCTCGGCATAAGCCTTTATCATTGTAAGAGGAGTTCGCAAATCGTGTGAGATGTTTGACATAAGCTCACGCCTGAGATCATCGGATTTTGCTATTTCTTTTGAAGCTTGGGAAAGTGTTCCAGCAAGCTGTTTTATCTCCTCATAATCCCGCTTTCCTATTTTAGCGTCAAATTTTCCTTGCGGAAGAGTCTTTGCCGAATTGTTTATCCTGATGATAGGTTCGGATATCTTATTTGAAAATAACGCGGAAATGAAAATTGTCAATATCATCATCAACAACCCGACGATATAAAACTGCCTTTGGAAAATCTGAACGGTCGTTCCGATAGGCTGGAGATAGTTGAAAATAAAAATATAAGCCTCGGGACTGTTCCTGTCACTTCCGATGTAGCTTCCCATCATAAGAATAGAGTTGTTTTCCTTTTCATCGCGGAAAGTCTTGTAAATAGTGCCTGAATCGGAATTGTTTACGCTGTTTATAAAGCTTGATTTGGAAATCATCCTGATTGAAAGACTTCCGCCGAGCATATCGACAAAATACGATCTGTTATCGGGATAGATAATCTCGATAAACATTTTCTTGTCAAATGCCTGACTTTCGACTATCTGCTTGATGTCGTCGCTGTACCAATTCGTGCGGATATCTTCATAAACCTCGCTTATCTCATAGGTTTTCATCCAACCGTAAAACATCGGAAACATAGCGATAAGAAAAATGTAAGTAAACGCAAGCATCGCGATAACGACCACTTCAAATCTCGCCCAGACGCGAACCTTTATGCTTCGGAAAAAATTCATTATTAAACCTCGAATTTATACCCCAATCCGCGAAGTGTCACGATAAACTTCCTGTAAGGACCCAAATTGTTTCTAAGCATTTTTATGTGGGTATCAATGGTTCTGTCATCACCGAAAAAATCATATCCCCAGACCTCTTCGAGCAGCTTGTTTCTTGTAAGCGCGATATTTTTGTTTCTCACAAGGTAAAATAGCAGGTCATACTCTTTCGGCGTTAGATTCGCCTTTTCACCGTCAATATAAACGTTTCTGGAAACAAAATTAATCTCAAGCCCCTCAAATTTTTCGATTTCGATCTGAGACGTCTGAGCAGAGGCTGCTGAATTTCGCTTTACGATCGCGTTTATTCTTGCCATAACCTCCTTGGGAGAAAACGGTTTTACCACATAATCGTCTATGCCTATCTCAAAGCCAAACAGCTTGTCGTATTCTTCACCTCTCGCGGAAAGCATCATCATTGGTGTTTGCTTGTATTTTCTTATCTCTTTGCAGGCTGAATATCCGTCGAGTCTCGGCATCATGATATCCATTACGATTATATCATAATCCTTTGCTTTTGCCATTTCAATAGCCTGCATTCCGTCGTTCGCTTCTTCGACCTCATGTCCTTCGAACTCAGCGTATTCCTTAAGCACCTCACGAATATGCTCTTCGTCATCTACCACAAGAATTTTATACATTTTTATCGCACCTCTTTTTATCTAAAGTATATTTTCAGCAAAAGCGGGCGTCCTTTGTTATTAAAAGAACGCCCAAAATAATAAAGAGAAAACTATGAACATTGCCGTCACTTACCGGTACGGGTACTGCTTGTACCGACAAACAAATAATACAAAATCATTATGTAAACAACGTGAAAAGAAACTGAAATTTATTAAAAAACGTCTTCTTTAAACAAATCAATAACCTCTCGCATTTTAAAATCAAGATAATCGGGAATACCGGTTTCAAAGTAAGTATACTCGTCACATTCAAGGATTATAGCATCATTTTTACATTCTTTAAGAGCCGGCATCTTCATTATTGTTATAACTCTTCCGTCTACCTCTTCAAGTGTAAATTCTCCGTCAGCCTCTTCCATCAGGCGCTTTATTATTGGTATTCCACATCCGATCTTATGCTTTGAAAAATCGTTTTCGGATAATTCATTTTGTTTTTCGCTATAATAGCTGTTTTCATTTACGATTTTCAATACAACATAATCTTTTTTGTCAATAACGCATTTCTGAAGTGTAACAATAGGTACACTGTCCTTTGGAGAATACAAAAGCGAATTCTGCAACGCGTTTATAATCGCACAGATGGCATGACGCCTATCGGCGTGAATATAGCAGGCGTCATATACCTTAACATAATCGATATATCTGCCGCATTTTGAAAGAAAGGTATTACAGCGATTTATTATTCTTTCCAACAGCTCGCCGCAGTCAATTCTGACATAGTTCGGCTTCTTTAAAATAATATCGACATACTCGATTATGTTCTGTGAAACAAGATTTGTCTTAACCAGATATTCTTCCATATCCGCGGCGATTTTACTGTTTCCCATATCTCTTAGCTTGACCATGATATCCCATAGGTGAACGAGATTATACTGGAAAACATCTATGGTAGGAAGAAGTCTGCTGAAAAAATCCGTATTTCTCGCGATCCTTCCGAGCTCGTGACTGTCAAACAGCCCGCATATATAAAACCTGTCTGTTTTTATAATTTTTGCACAGTACTGAACGCCCTTAACAACAAAAATCGTGGATGTAAATGTCTCGCTTGTAAACAGCTCGTCACGGTCTGAATATAAATTTACCTTTGTTTTAAGCGGTATAATTCCTTTCTTACTGTAAACGCATTCCAGGCTGTTGTTAAAAATCGCGGTAGGAAAGTCAACGGCTTCACAGAAACCTACTAAGTTTTTCAGCTCGTCGGCTTCAGAAACAGATTTATCTTTAATCTCAACCAATCAGATCACTCATTTCATCAAGAAGTCGGTTAAAAAGTTTCATGGCGTTTCTGGCGGGTTCTTCCGATGTCATATCAACGCCCGCGTCCTTTAAAAGCGAGATAGGATCCTTTGAACAGCCTCCGCTTAAAAAGCCGATATAATCCTTTACGGCGCTTGCTCCCTCATTCAAAATACTTTCAGAAAGGGCTATTGCCGCCAAAAATCCCGTCGCGTACTGATAAACATAATAGTTATAATAGAAATGCGGGATCCTTGCCCATTCGACATCAAGCTCACTGTCAACTATAAAATCTTCTCCGTAATAATCAACATTCAGCTGATGATACACTTCACAAAGCTTATCTGCGGTAAGACTGCCGCCGTTTTCTACAATTTCATTTATCGCAAGCTCAAACTCAGCAAACATCGCCTGACGGTAGAAGGTCGTTCTGAACTGCTCTAAGAAATAATTTACCAGATATGCTCTCAGCTTTTTATCTGAGCAATTCTTAAGCAAATGGCGCATAAGCAGGCTTTCGTTGCAGGTAGAAGCGACCTCCGCGACAAAAATAACATAATCTGAATAAACTACGGGCTGGTTTTTATTGGACAGATAGGAATGGATAGCATGTCCCATTTCGTGCGCAAGAGTAAACTCACAGTTTAACGTATCTTTGTGATTAAGCAAAACAAACGGATGGATTCGTGCTCCCGCAGAATAAGCTCCGCTTCGTTTTCCGACATTTTCGTACACATCTATCCAGCGCTCGTCAATGGCCTTCTTAAAAATCGCGCGGTATTCCTCGCCCATAGGCTCAAGAGATGCATAAACCTCTTCTACTGCTTTTTCAAACGGAATTTTAAGGTCTATGTCATTTATACAAGGCGCGGACAGATCATAAGCGTGAAACTCGTCTGTTCCGAGAGCTTTTTTATGGATCTTAATATACCTATGCAGCGGTTCTAAATTCTCGCGGACGGACTTTATAAGCCGACGGTAAACCTCCGTATCCACCTCATTTGCAGATAGAGCTGCCTCAAGTGTAGAGGAATATTTTCTCGCTCTCGCGTTGAACACAAGCGACTTGATCTGAGAAGAAAGCGTAGCCGCGCAGGTGTTTTTGAATTTACTGTATGTCTGATGTACGGACTCAAACGACGACTTTCTTAACACTCTGTCGGAACTGCGCATATACGCAACATGGCTTTCGTGAGTGACCTGATGAATATTTCCGTCTTTATCGACAGCATCGGGAAAGATAAGATCCGCGTCGTTGAACATCGAGAATATCGTATCTGGAGACTCCGCCATCTCGCCCGCAAGCGCAAGTATCTTCTCCTCATTTTCGGATAGGATATGTCCGCGTTTTATCCTTACGCGTTCAAGCGCTCTCTTGTATAATTTCAGTTCGGGAAGCTTGTCAAAAAAATCCGAAAGAGTTTCATCGGAAATGGAAAGTATCTCAGGAGAAGCAAATGCCGCCGCGTCAGACAAAGAAACATAAAGCATTCCAAGACGGTTTGACATATCCTGATACTTGGAAACACGCGTGTCCTCGTCACTTTTACGCTGAGAATAGTTAATAAGCTTATCCAGCAAAACGGTAAGCTCATCGTCCAACCGGCAATAATCTAACAGATCTTCTGCGGAGCTACAGAGCTTTCCTTTAAATCCCGCAATTTTTTCCGCGTAACCCATTGCCTTCTTATAATCATCTTCCCAAAGCTCGTCGTTTTTGTAGATGTCATTTATTGACCAACGGCTTTTCTCGGGAATATCAGCGCGCTCGGGTATTCTATCCGACATATGATCTCCTTTCGTCAATCCTAATCATTGCGGCGTTCAGCCAAATAAATTCCCCAATCCTTAAACATTTCGGGGATATCATAAATCATTTTGCCGTTGATATTTACGGCGAAACACTTTCCCGGATTTTCATACGAAAAAGTATCCCACGCGGTAACAAGCTTTTCCGTTCTCGGAATATCATGCTTTTTGAAGAGAGGATAATACTTTTCGATTTCCTTGCTGAAAACGATGATCTCGTTGTACTTTACCGACATTATCTCGTCTCCGCTTTCATGACAGCCGAATCCAAACATCGCGAGTCCGTCCGCATAAAGCATCTCGCCTGCTATTTCAAGAATTCTTTCAGCATTTTTACTGTCAAGCGCGTCAATATAATAAACGTCATTGTGCTGAGCTTCTGAAAGGTCGTGCTCGTCGTTAGCGTTAGTGGGAAGTTCCAGGATAAAGAACAGCGGCTCTTCGTGCATTCTGATAAAACCGGTCATCATATCACCAAGCTTATCGGCGCTGACATTTGCGAAAATACGGTTTTCTCCGGGCGTATAGCTCTCAAAGAGCTTCTCCGGGAAAGGCACCGCACAGCCTGCCCTCATTTTCAACTGTTCCATAAATTCTTACAATACTTAATCAATGCATTCTCTTACGGATCTTCGGCTTTAAAAGCTTTTCGTAAAAAAACTTTAAATAACCGAGGAAAATGTCGTAAGCTGCAAACGCAAACATTGCCAAAGAAGCAAGAATGATAGCGCTGTATTTTCCAAAATCATTTGCGTCTTCCAAAAGCTGCGTCATTCCGAAAGCAAAAATCAGGATCGAATAACAGCCCGCAATCGCTACCGCGGCAACAGCCAACTTTACAAGACCCCTCAACAGGAAAAACCTGAGTTTCTGAAAATACTCTCTGAGGATCGGATAATATCCAAACAGGAAAATAAACAGAAAAGCCACCTCATAGTTTGAGGTGATGAGCAAACATAAAAGCCCTACGGCAATGTAGCTTACAAGTCCGTATTTTACACCAAGTTCTTCTCTTATTACATAGATAAGAACACCTGCAAACGCGGGAGTTATATACTCAAACATAGGTACAAACCCGAAAACAAACATCACCGCAAGCGCAAGCGCGCTCATGATACCACAAAGAGCAACGATATAGCCTATGCGCTGAGGCTTTTGTGACATATTATCTGCGCCCCTGTCCGTAAAATTCCATACTCTTTTCCTTTTGTATTCTTCCGTCCCTCAAAAGACTGCGCAGCGTGTCGATATCATCATTTTCCATAGCGTCACGGTATTCCGTAAGCGACCGGATGATGTTGTTCACCTCAAATAAAAGCGCATCCTTGTTGCACATAAAAAGACCCGACCACATTTCCTCATTAAGGTACGCTACTCTTGTCAGATCAAGAAAGCTTCCCGCCGAAAAACCGTCAGCCTTTAACAACGATGGACTTTTAACATAAGCGTTTGAAACAACATGGGCAAGCTGAGAGGTATAAGCGATATTTCTGTCGTGCTGTTCGGGAGTCGCTATAACCACCTGTCCGAAATTCATACAAGCTCCGAGGGTGGAAACAAGGTCAACAGCGATCTGCGGAGTTTTTTCAGTAGGCGTTACGATAAAGCTCGCCTTGTTAAAAAGCTCCGCGCTCGAATAGTCAAAGCCCGAATGTTCCGTTCCGGCCATAGGATGGGTCCCGATAAAGATAACGCCCTTTTCCTCAAGAATAGGTGTGCAGTTATTTACAATGTATCCCTTTACACCGCAAATATCCATTACTATCGAGCCTTTTTTGAACTTGTCCGCGTTTTCTTTAACGAACTTAACGATAGCCATCGGATAAAGCGCTATCACGGTAAGATTAGCCTCGCAGAGCTTCTCAACGCTTATTTCCTCGTCGATTGCGCCCGCTTCGAGAGCTTTTTTTACCGTTTCATTGTCCGAATCTATTCCCATGATATGGTGGAATGTGTTGGCTTTAAGGGCTTTACAGATAGAACCTCCGATAAGTCCCAAGCCCACTACTGCTATGTTCATTTACACTTCTCCCGATAATCCAATATAATGTTATTATACCATAATATCTAAAAAAATGCAATAGCTTTTGTTAAAATTCCCAAAAATAACAAGGACGCCGAAACGTCCTTGTTAAAAGATAAAATTACTTGAATCAAGCCTTGCCGACAGAGCCGAACAGCTCCATTTTTTCCTTTACGGTAGCCTTTATTGCTTCCGCACCGGGAGCAAGCAGCTTTCTCGGATCAAAGCCCTTACCCTGCTGATCCTTGCCTGCTTCGATGTACTTTCTCGTAGCGTCGGCAAACGAGAGCTGGCACTCGGTATTAACGTTGATCTTCGCAACGCCGAGCGAAATAGCCTTCTTGATCATATCCTCGGGGATACCTGTACCGCCGTGAAGTACGAGAGGCATATCGCCGACTTCCTTCTTTACAGCCTCGAGAGTTTCAAAGGAAAGACCCGGCCAGTTTTCGGGGTATTTACCGTGAATGTTTCCGATTCCCGCGGCAAGCATTGTTACGCCAAGATCTGCAATCGCCTTGCACTCCTTGGGATCAGCGCACTCGCCGAGACCTACGACTCCGTCCTCTTCACCGCCGATTGAGCCGACCTCCGCTTCGATCGAAACGCCAAGAACATCGCAGGTGTTTACAAGTATTTTGGTCTTCTCAATGTTTTCAGCGATAGGATAGTGAGAACCGTCAAACATTATGGAAGAAAAGCCTGCTCTGATGCACTTCTGCGCGCCCTCAAACGTACCGTGATCAAGATGAAGGGCTACGGGGACGGTTATATTCATTTCCTCGAGCATTCCGTTTACCATTCCCACAACGGTCTTAAAGCCCGTCATATACTTGCCCGCGCCTTCGGATACGCCGAGAATAACGGGTGACTTCAATTCCTCAGCAACGGTCAGAACGGACTTTGTCCATTCGAGGTTGTTGATGTTGAACTGACCGACAGCGTACTTCCCGTCGCGAGCCTTATTGAGCATTTCTTTAGCGGAAACCAACATAAATATTTTCTCCTTTATGATTGAATTTCGGATTATAAATCCATAAAGTAATTATATCACATTTTCCACAAAATTGCAATATATTTTGAAAAATTTTCTACAATTTCACCAAATGTATATTTCTGTTTATATCCCCTATCAGCTATTGTGATCGCTGTTGTGGAACTGCTTAAGGTTTCCGATTTTTTTCGCTCTTTCACTCATTATCTCGTCAACTCTTTCAACAGAAAGCCCGCGCTCTGCCATAAGCACGGCGACGTGATAAAACAAATCGTTTATTTCGTTTGCAAGCTCTTCGTTGTCAGCATTTTTCGCAGCGATAACCATTTCGGTGCATTCCTCGCCGCACTTCTTTAAAATTTTATCAAGACCCTTGTCGAAAAGATAGCAGGTGTAGCTGCCCTCCTGCGGATTGTCTCTGCGGTTTAAAATAACCTCGTACATTTCCTTGAACGCGTCTGTCATAGTTTTTCCTCCTGTGTTTCAAACTCCTCGTGTTTTATGAATTGCCCGAGAGAAGCAAGATTTTTCGGTGTCGCTTTAAATTTACAAAGCTCCTGCTCTTTACCGGTAAGGTCAACGACCTTAATTTTTATCCGATTTTTAAAATTGTCGATTTCCGCGTAAACGGGGATGGCGTCCTTCAATCCTCTTATCCTGTACCCGTTTTCCGTAATTACAATAAAGTGACCTAACATGCCTACTATCGAATCGATTCCAATCAAAAGCAAATAAACGCCTAATTGATTATATAAGTTCTCATTGTTTTTGCAGGTTGAAATATAATCCTCATAATACTTATAGGGGTCTAATATTATAATTCCTTTTTTATTTTCTTGAATTTTTGCAAATTCTTCAACAAATGCCGTTCCTCTTCCCGGCTCTAAAAGAGCGACAGTCTCCTTATATCCGTTTGCGGTCTCAAACTGCTGAGCCGAAAAGAAAAACATAGCTGTGATCATAACAAAAAGAATAACAGTAAAAACAGTACACTTGTATTTGACCGCAACAATCCCCTCTCTCGAAGAAAGAACAAACAATTTGACAAAACGAAAAATTCCAAACGCCGCGGAAAAAGCAAAAAAAGAATACAAAAAAATTCTAAAAATAAATAAAAAGTCCATAATACCTCACTTTATCCTGTTGAAAAAGCAGGTACGGTTACCCGTATGGCAGGCTGCGCCTGTCTGCTCTACTTTGACCAACAGCGTATCGTCGTCGCAGTCGCCGTAAATTTCGATAACGCGCTGAACGTGTCCAGAGGTAGCGCCCTTGTTCCAAAGCTCCTGTCTTGACCTGCTCCAGAACCAGGTGTAGCCCGTTTCAAGTGTTTTTTGCAGACTTTCTTCGTTCATATACGCGAGCATAAGAACCTCGCCCGTTTCATTATCCTGAACTATCGCGGGTATCAGCTCGGATTTTTTAAAGTATTTTTTTACGTCCATAAATCTCCCTATTACTGTGTACTGTCAACTGTCCACTGTTTCAATCCCACCAGAAATACCATGTTGACGACTTAGTGAGTATATCCGCAAGTCTTCCGACCGTTTCAACTCCCTGATCGACGATATCAGTGCAGAACATATACTGCTCGAGCGCAAGATCCATAGCCGCGGTCTTGTCCTTTATGGGGTGCGCTTTGAACTCAAGCACGTCGTGAGTCATCAGCGCGGGTATCGCACCGTATTTTTCATACCAATATTTTCCTATCCAGAACATCTCCTCAGGATTAGGACACTCGTTCCAGCCGCCGAAAGGAAACCAAGCGAATATCTCCCACGGGTTTGTAACGGGAATTTTAGCGATAACGCACTCTAAACTTTTTCCCGTATGAAAATCGCGCATTCCCGAAAAGCCATTCATTTCCTCGCCGTCCTCAACCTCGCCGATAAGCTCGTCCCAATACTCGCTCATTTCCTCTTTTTCATTTTCAAGAGCATCATCGAACCACTTTTTCGCGTCGATCTCGGGAGCCGCAAACACCTCTTTCTGAAGGTCAGTCGAGCGGCTGCTTCCGTCAAGCTCCATATAGTCCTCAATTCCGAAAATTATCGGAGTATAACCGCCCTCCGTCCTTTTGGCAAACAATTCTTCATAAATTTCGTTTACTTCTAAAAGCTCTGTTCCTTTCGGTATGTGTACATACTCACAACCTAAATAATTAATTATTTTCTGTGCCTTTTCGCTGATGTTTGACACTATTATTTCCTCCTTTTATCTTGCCGGAATATTATGCTCTCTCAAATGTGTTTTAATTTCACCTACGGTAAGCTCCTTAAAATGGAACAGCGAAGCCGCCAATGCCGCCGAGGAATTTGTTTTCTCAAAAACCTCACTGAAATGCCCGATCGCTCCGCAGCCTCCGCTTGCGATCACGGGTATGGAAACACGCTCGCAAACGAAATTGAGCATATCAATGTCAAACCCGCCGCGTACTCCGTCGGTATCGATTGAATTAAGGCAGATCTCGCCCGCGCCGCGCTCGGAAATTTCCTTTACCCAATCGCCCAGATCAAGGTTCATATCAACTCTTCCGCCGTTTATAAACACCGAATATCCGCCTTTGTCGTTGCGCTTTGCGTCAATTCCCACAACAACGCACTGACTTCCGAAGATCTCCGCGGCGTCGCTTATCAGCTTAGGATTCTTGACCGCCTGAGAGTTTACCGAGACCTTATCCGCGCCTGCTCTCAGAACCTCGCGAAAATCATCGACCGAGGAAATTCCGCCGCCAACACAAAGCGGAACAAAGACCTGCTGTGCTGTTCTCCTCACAACGTCGAGCATCACTCCGCGTCCCTCATAAGAAGCGGTTATATCGTAGAATACTATCTCGTCGGCGCCCTGTCTGTTGTATTCGACAGCAAGCTCTACGGGGTCGCCTACATCCTTTACGCCTTCAAAATTTACTCCCTTTACAACTTTTCCGTTCCTCACATCAAGACAGGGGATTATTCTTTTCGCAAGCATACCTTCATCTTACTCCTCATTGTGTGCAATCTTTATCGCCTCGGAAAGGTCAAGACTTCCCGAATAAAGTGACTTTCCGCAAATCGCGCCGTAAAGCCCGAGCTTTTTGCAAATTCTAATGTCATCGACCGAGCGCACTCCTCCGCTTGCGATTATATTCGCGGAGCAGCTTGTATTTATCTGCTCCAATTGCTCGGCGTTTACTCCCGAAAGAGTTCCGTCCTTTGAGATATCCGTAAAGATTATGTACTCAACGCCGATTCCGCTCATCTCTCGCGCAAGCGCTGTAAAATAAACGTCCGAGGTTTCGAGCCAGCCTTCTGTCGCCACACAACCGTTTTTAGCGTCTATTCCCACGGCAATTCTTCCGCCGAATTCCCTTACGGCGTCTTTTACCAACTGAGGATCCTTCACGGCGGCAGAACCGATAATAACGCGTGAAATTCCGCTTTGCAGATACATCTCTACAGTGTCGAGAGAACGTATTCCCCCGCCGACTTCAACCTTCAAACCGGTATTTTTCGCAACATCAATTAAGATTTCTTTATTCTGTTGCGAAGCATCCTTAGCTCCATCAAGATCGACCATATGTATCCATTCAGCGCCGGCTTGTTCAAACGCTTTCGCGGTGTCCATATAGCTGTCGGCGACCTTCTGAACAGTGCTGTAATCGCCCTTGAACAGTCTTACACACTGCCCGTCCTTTATATCTATCGCAGGTAATATAATCATAAAATCACCTCATATTCAAGCGTAAATTCAATTTAATTGCGTAAAAGTTTTCTTTTGCGCAGTATATCCCCGTCTTGCCTTAAAGTTTCGCAAATCTCTGCAAAATGTTAAGTCCCGTTTCTCCGCTTTTTTCGGGATGGAACTGGGCGCCGTAAACATTCCCGCTGAACACCAGCGCAGGGACCTTCATTCCATAGTCACAGTATGCCGAAACATTTTCGCTTGGGCATTCCGCTGCGTAAGAATGAACGAAATACACATATTCCCCGCCCTTATCGAGCAGTCCGCATGAATTGTTAAGTTCAAGCTCGTTCCAACCGATATGCGGTATCGGAAGATTTTCGGGAGTCATAAGTCTCACACTTCCGCGGATAAGACCCAGACCGTCGGTTTCCTCAAACTCGTAACCCTTTTCAAAGAGCATCTGCATTCCGAGGCATATACCGAGCAGCGGCTTCTTCTCCGCTTCTTCCTTTATAACATTGACCAGTCCGCTTTCTCTGAGCATTCTCATCGCGTCGGGAAACGCTCCTACCCCCGGCAGGATGAGCCTGTCCGCACTGCGAAGATCATCAGCATTATTTGTTATTTTATTTTCAATTTTAAGATATTCGAGCGCGTTTTTTACGCTGAACAGATTTCCCGCGCCGTAGTCGATAATTGCGATCATTTTTGACCTCTTTCAATAAGTTAAGCAAAACAGCTTGTGATATTTATCAAGCCCTTTGTTAAAACTAACAGTAAACCTTTTCAGCCGCTGAAACTCCTTTTCGGGAAACACATCCCAGTGTCTGTTGTAGACAGCCAGTCCGTTTCCGTTCTCATACAACGAAAATTCGACAATCACATCGTCAAGCAGTTCCATGATATCAAATGAATTACCATACTCGAATTCCTTTTCCGCCGAAGCAAGCTCCGCACCTCTGTACGGCAGTTCCATCGAATCGGGAGCAAGAAATATCTCCACAGCAACTTTTCCGTTTTCAAGCGCGAGCCGTAAAATATAAGCTCCCGGTTCGTCCTGCCAGCACAGCCATTCTTCGCCGGATTTCTCTTCAAGAATATTCGCCAGCGCGTCAAGAAAATACTTAGGCGCGTCACATTGCAGATAATCCGAGTTTGTAAGCCAGCCCTGCTTTTCACTGTGCGGGGTAAAGCAGACCTCAAACCACCCGTAACGAATGCCGTGTATCTCAAACGTGTTCATCAAATATCTCCGACCAATGCAGTTTGATATGCTCCATAATATGCCCGATATTGCCCTCTCCCGCAAACTCGCTCATATCGAAAAAATTTTTGTCCGTGTTTATCCACAAAAGCGGATTTTTCTCCTCACACAGCGTTACTTCACGATTAAGACCGCCCGCGTATACCTCAACGTATTCATTGCAAAGCGGATACGAAAAGTCCATTAAATGCACAAGTCTGATATCCGCTTTCGTTATCCCTGTTTCCTCGGACAATTCGCGGTAAGCCGCCGTATAACCGTCCTCTCCCTGCTCGATCTTGCCGCCTACCATGTTATAAAGTCCTTTGTACGGGTCTTTTACTCGTCTGCACATCAACATTTGACTTTTGTCGGGCGAGAAAACAGCAATGACGTTGTAGCCCTGCATTAAAGTGTACCTTTCGTGGAAACTGCCATGCCGTTTGCGTTTATTTTTACTGCCGCTTTCATGGCGTAAGCAAGCGCCTTGAACAGAGCTTCTATCTTGTGGTGGTCGTTCTTGCCGTATTCACAGCGCAAGTGGAGAGTAATTCCCGCGTTAAAGGCAAAAGCTCTCATAAACTCCTCTACAAGACAAGTATCAAGCTCGCCCGCCTTTTCTCCCTCAAACTCCGCGTCAAACACAAGAAACGGTCTTCCGCTTATATCGACAGCACAAAAGCCGAGCGCTTCGTCCATAGGAATAAACGCGCTTCCATAGCGGACAATTCCCGATTTGTCGCCGAGAGCCTCGCTGAAAGCTTTTCCAAGAACTATCCCTACATCCTCGGCGGTGTGGTGAGCGTCAACCTGTAGATCTCCCCTGGCATTCAGAATCAATCCAAACTCTCCGTGAACCGCGAACGAGTTAAGCATATGGTCAAGAAACCCAATGCCTGTGCTTATATCCGCCTCTCCGCCGTCTAAATTCAGAACAAGCTTTATGTCGGTTTCCTTTGTTGTTCTGGTAATCTGAGCTTTTCTGTTCATAACATTTCCTCCGATTTTTCAGAAATCAAGCGTTGTTTTTTCTGACAGCAATTGAATTTGAGTGCGCCGTGAGCTGTTCACGATTTGCGATAAGAATTATGTCGTCCGCCGCGTCAAGAAGCGCGTCCTTG
Source organism: Oscillospiraceae bacterium (assembly GCA_022508885.1). Classification (GTDB taxonomy): domain Bacteria; phylum Bacillota; class Clostridia; order Oscillospirales; family Ruminococcaceae; genus CAG-115. The sequence goes on from JAFLUG010000002.1 coordinate 62,877, forward strand.
GTATAACAGATGTAGCTCGAGCGCTTTATAAAGCTATCCACACCGAGCGGAGAATAAAATCTCGCCGTTCCGCTTGTGGGAAGAACGTGGTTTGGTCCCGCGTAATAATCGCCGAGAGGCTCGGGAGAATACTGTCCCAAAAACAGCGATCCGACGTTGTCAAGCCGTCCGATGTATTCCATAGGTTCTCTGACAATGCACTCCAGGTGCTCGGGCGCGATCTTATTAGCTATCTCAACAGCATAATCCATATCATCGCAGACAATGATCCCGCCGTAATTGTTCAGCGATTCCTCAATTATTTCCTTACGCGACAGATACGCTGTCTGTCGCTCGATCTCCGCCTTTGTTTGTTCGGCGATCTCCATGCTTGTCGTGATCATGATCGAGCTTGCGAGTCTGTCATGCTCTGCCTGTGAAAGCAGATCTGCCGCAAGATAAACAGGGTTTGCCGAGTCGTCGGCGAGTACAAGAATCTCACTCGGACCCGCTACCATATCTATATCTACAGTTCCGTAAACAAGCTTTTTCGCTGTCGCGACAAAAATATTTCCTGGGCCAACTATTTTTGATACACGCGGTATCTCTTCCGTTCCATACGCAAGAGCCGCTATTGCCTGCGCTCCTCCCGCAAGATATATTCTGTCAACTCCGCAAAGCGCCGCCGCGACAAGAATATCCTTGTTTGCGGAGCCGTCCTTAAGCGGAGGAGTTACCATTATAACTTCCTTTACTCCGGCAATTTTCGCGGGGATGGCGTTCATAAGTACAGACGAAGGATAAGCCGCAGTGCCCCCCGGAACATACAGTCCGACTTTATCGAGTCCGCGAATGCGCTGTCCCATAATAACGCCGTTTTCTTCGGTTACGCAAAAGCCCTCGTGCTTTTGTCTCGTGTGAAAAGCGGTGATGTTCTCAACGGCATTTAGCATTGCGTTTACAAAATCAGGAGAGTTTTCGTTAGCCTCCGTCAGAGCGTCTTGTATAGCCTCATCGGGCACGCGGTAATACTGCGCGTTCGGGCTGTCAAACTTTGCGGTATACGCTTTTACAGCCTTATCGCCGTTTGCTTTTACATCGGCTAAAATTTCCCTGACCGTTTTTTCTACTTCTGCGTTTACTTCTCCCGCGCGCTTTTCTACATCCTCGAGAAAACGCTTTTCATCGCCGTTTGCTTTTATTATCCTTATCATTTCAAATTCTCCTCAATAAGTCTTACAATCTCCTGAATGCGCTCCTGCTTAAGCTTTATGCTGACAGTATTTGCGATAAGACGCGCGGAAATCGGAGCAACGTCTTCATAAACCTCGAGTCCGTTTTCTTTAAGTGTGGTACCTGTTTCGACAATGTCAACTATCCCATCCGCAAGTCCGACAAGAGGAGCAAGCTCAACCGAGCCTTCTATTTTAACTATATCAACGTCGATCCCCTTTGCCTCAAAAAAAGTTCTTGTCACCTCGGGATATTTTGTCGCTACGGTCTTTACCCCATAACCCTCATAGAAATTTACGCCGTTTTTGACCGCAAGAGCAAATTTGCATTTTCCAAAACCAAGATCAGCTATCTCGAAAAACCTGCCGCCATGCTCCATGATAGTGTCCTTTCCGACAACTCCCAAGTCGCAGACGCCGTGTTCTACATAAGTAATAACGTCTGCTGCCTTAGCCAGAACGACCTCGATTTCTTCGTCCGGAATTGATAAAATAAGCCGTCTTCCCTTTTCACGAAGATCTGTTACATCATATCCGATTTTTTCAAGCAGGTCAACCGCCTTGTTTTCTATTCTGCCTTTTGTCAGCGCAATTCTGACTTTTCTGTTTTCCAAGACTACACCTCCCTGCTTTGAATATTGCCGTTTTCATCAATCAAAACAAGCTTTGGTATATTATTTTCACGCGCAAACTTCAAAGCTTTTTCGAGGCTTTCTTCTTCAAAAATTTTTACCCGCAAGCCGTTTTTGTAAAGCTCGTCACAGTACTTTAACGCCTCGATCTTGTTTTTGGAATATACAAGCACGTCTGTACTCTGCTCAAATTCCTCGGTATCAAAGGTTCTGATAAGCACCCTCGCCGCGGCTTCGACATTTACCGCAAAGCCTACAGCTTTTTCGTCCTTCCCAAACTCTTTAAGCAGATTGTCATACCGTCCGCCGGACAGAATGGGCTGACCATACCCCTCTATATATCCGCGAAAGATAATGCCCGTATAATAACTTTTCTTATGAACAAGCCCTAAATCCACACGAATTATATCGGGTGGAATTATTTTAGACAGATCCTCGCAGATACACTTCAGGTGTAAAAGCTTTGAACCAAGCTTACCTACATTAAGGTATTTTTGCGCTTCATCAAACACTTCCATTCCACCGAAAAGATGCGGAAGCGCTTTAAGCGCTTTTGCAACATTATCATCCGAGTCAGTAAGAATACTCTCCAAAAGCGGATAATTTTTGGTTTCAATGCCATTTCTAATAAGTTCGGCTTGCTGTTCATCACAATCATACTGCGAAATAAGCTCACGAAAAATTCCGCTGTCGCCTATTTCAAAACGAAATCCCTTGTTTGAGCAGGACTTAAGCGCCTGATACCCGAGATAAAGCGCTTCATAGTCCATAGACTCCTCATTGCCGCCGATTATTTCTAATCCGCACTGAGAGATCTCGTCATCTCTGCCGCTGTCCTTTGGATTTACAAGAAATATGCTCTGATTGTAAAACAGCTTAAGCGGAAGCTGTTCTTTATACAATCTTGTCGCGTAAAGTCTTGCAATCGGAAGAGTACTGTCGGGGCGAAGAACCATAAGCCGATTTTTCCCGTCAACAAGCTTGTACATTGATTCTTGAGGAAAACTGCGCTCGTTTCCGTTAAACACATCGTAAAACTCAATTCCAGGTGTGATAACGTCGGAATAACCGAAGCTATCAAAGATATTTGTTATCCGTCTTGAAATAATACGCTTTGCGGCCGCCTCTCTAAACAGATAGTCCCGTGTACCCTCCGGTGTAAGCAAATCGTTTCTTTTCAAATCTTCTACTCCTCTTTTTATGCGGCGTATATCTTCGCTCGCTTTAATGTATTAACATGATATCACACTAATATAATACCACAAGAACATTCATTTGTCAATAACACATAAACATTTCATCAAAACCAACTGTAATTTTCAACAATGTGGAAAATTACATATCAAAAAGCGTAAACTGTGCCGACTGTTGAAATCCGTTAAACGCTCCCATATCCTTAAGCTTTTCAATAACTGTAGAATTTACTCCGCTTGCAGCCTGAATATCGTCTATACATGCGTTTTCATCTCTGTCAATCGCCTCCCGAAGTTTTATAGCCGCGTTTTCTCCGCAGCCTGAAACCGCCAAAAACGGCATTCTAAGGTTTCCGTCTTCAATAGAATATGTAAGCGCGTGTGATTTTTTCGCATCTACAGGCAGAGCCTCTATTCCGCGTGACAGCATCTCCAGCACAAGCAAAAGCGCGTCAAGGGTCTCTGACTCTTTTGCTGAAGGCTTTGGAATTGACTTGATTTCCTGGATCCTCTGTTTAACCGCGTTTTTGCCTTTAAGTATTGTTTCCAGCTCAAGATTGTTTGTGTGCTTTGTAAGCGTAGCGGCGTAAAACTCGGCTGGTTTGTTTATTTTAAACCATGCCAGCTTTACCGCAGCCATTACATAAGCCGCGGCGTGAGCTTTGGGGAACATATACTTTATTTTCTTGCAGCTTTCAATATACCATTTAGGAATACTGTTATCCTCAAACGCTTTATAGATCTCATCGTCAAATTTCTTTTCAGCATTACCCTTTCGCGTTATCTCCATTATCTTAAACGCGAGACCGGGCTCCACTCCCTTTTGCATAAGATACACCATGATATTATCGCGCGTTCCTATAACGTCGGAAATTGTACAGGTTCCGTTTTTGATAAGATCCTGCGCGTTTCCAAGCCATACGTCCGTCCCGTGTGAAAGTCCCGATATCTGAAGCAAGTCAGAAAAGTTTTTCGGCTGCGCGTCCTGAAGCATCTGCATAGCAAAACCGGTCCCAAACTCCGGTATACCAAATGTTCCGCTGCTTACGCCGATATCCTCGTCAAGATTTAAAGGCTCCGTTGAAACAAACAGCTTATATACATCGGGGTCGGTAGTCGGAACATCAGCAATTTTTATGCCCGTCATATCCTCAAGATGCTTGTAAAGCGTAGGAACATCGTGTCCAAGCTCGTCAAGCTTTAAAATCGTATCATGGAGAGCGTGAAAATCGAAATGCGTGGTTATCATATCGCTTTCCGTTTTATCGGCGGGATGCTGAACCGGAGTGAAATCGTAAACCTCATAGTCATTCGGCACGACTACCATTCCGCCCGGGTGCTGAGAGGTCGTTCTTTTCACGCCTGTGCAGCCGACCGTTAGTCTGTCAATTTCCGCGTCATTGATATTAAGTCCCCGCTCCTCACTGTATTTTTTTACAAAACCGTACGCGGTCTTATCCTGCACCGCGGAAATCGTTCCTGCCTTGAAAACATGGTCTTTTCCGAACAGGTCTTCGGTGTATCTGTGAACCTTTGCCTGAACCTCGCCGGAGAAATTTAAGTCGATATCCGGAGCCTTATCGCCCTTAAAGCCCAAGAACGTTTCAAATGGGATATCATGTCCGTCGCGTATCATGTCAGTGCCACAGTTCGGACAGCTTTTCGGAGGCAGATCATATCCCGAGCCTACAGAACCGTCAGTTATAAACTCCGAATGGCGGCATTTCGAACAGCGATAATGCGGAGCCAACGGGTTTACCTCTGAAATACCCGCCATGATAGCTACAAACGAAGAACCCACCGAGCCTCTTGAACCGACAAGATAGCCATTGTCCTCCGAGTATTTCACAAGTTTTTGCGCAATCATATAAAGCACCGAAAATCCGTATGTTATAATTGCCTCAAGCTCACGTTTAAGACGTTTTTCAACAATTTCGGGAAGCTCCTTTCCATCTTCCTTATACCAGGCGTTCGCCCTGCTCCAGCACAGATCCTGAAGTTCCTGCTCTGCCCCGTCGATTGAGGGAGTATATGTTCCTTTTGGAATAGGCCTTACGTCACCGTCTATCATTTCCGCTATTTTATTTGTGTTTGTTACCACGACCTCAAACGCTTTTTCTTCGCCGAGATAATCAAATTCCTTAAGCATTTCATCGGTTGTCCTGAAATAAAGATCAGCCTGATTATCATAATCCTTATAACCCTGACCTGCCTGAAGGATTTTTCGGAAAATACCGTCCTCCTTATCTTTGAAGTGAACATCGCAGGTAGCGACGCAAAGCTTTCCGTGCTTGTCCGCAAGATTTACGATCTCGCGGTTCAGATTTTTAAGCTCCTCGTCGTTCTCGACCTTTCCGTCGCGCACGAGAAATCTGTTGTTGCAGATAGGCTGAATTTCATAATAATCGTAGACCGAAGCGATTTTTTCGATTTCCTTTTCAGACTTTTTTTCGAGAATAGCTTTAAATAGCTCTCCTGCCTCGCACGCGGAACCGATTATAAGACCCTCACGGTGTTTCTGCAGCTCGGAAAGCGGTATTCTCGGTTTTTTGTAAAAATAATTTAGATTTGAATATGAAACTAACTTGTACAGATTTTTGAGTCCGATCTTATTTTTGACAAGAATGATCATATGATATGTCGGCAGCTTTTTTACCTCATCCGACTCGCTGTCATTTACAAAATAAGCCTCAACTCCGTAAATCATCTTCATTTTAGAGCCTTTGGCATTAAGCGCTTCAATAGTATTCATTGCTTCGGGATAGCATTGGAGATTTCCATGGTCTGTTATAGCAACTGCGGAATGTCCCCATTCATTTGCCTGTGTAATAAGCTCTTTGGCGGTAGAGACCGCGTCCATATCGGACATCTTTGTATGCATATGAAGCTCTACCCGCTTTTGCACAGCATTATCCGTTCTGCCATGCGGACTGATTTCAGCAATTGAGCTCGGTCGGAAATTCACCTTATGTGTAAAGCTGTCCTGCTCAAATTTACCTGTCGCTATGATTGATTTTCCAACAGCAATGTTATTTGTAACAGCTTTTTTATTTTCAACTCCTGTAACTATTTTGATAATCGCGGATGAAGTCTTATCCGAAAAGCAGGCGGAGTAGATAAATGTTTTACCGTCACGTGAAGTCTTTTCATCGGATATCTTGAAAATAGTTCCCCATAGTGTAGTTTCATCTGCCTCTGAAAAATTTTCGGACATATTCTCGGGATAACCGAAATTTCCCTTTCCATAAAAAAGCAGAGCCTTATTGCCGAATTTTTCATGCTCAAAGGAAAGCTCAATTTCTGTCGGATTTTCGGAAAACTGAGTTTTTTTGGAATAACCCCCGCGATAACCGTTCTTTTCCTTCGGCTTTTCCTCAACGGGAGCAATTGATATTTGTTCCGCAGGCACACTGTTTTCTTGTTTGATATATTTGTCTACATCAAGCTCGTTGTCTGATGACAAGACAACATTTATTTGTTTGTCAAAAAATCCGCGAACGTAGTTTTGTATCCTGTTTTCAACTCCAAGACCCATCAAAACTTTTTTTCCGCCGTTTTTAAGCGTTATTTCATAGGTCGAACCGTCATCGCTGATCTCGGCCCCGTCAAAATACCCGTTTACCGAGATCATCTTTCGTTTCATAAGTTCAATGATCTCGTATATGTATTCCACAGAAAACAAACTCTCATGGTATTTAGGGTAAATCATAGCCTCGGCGCTGATCGCCTCGGAAATAATCTCGGACGCGGAAAAAATCTCTGACATAGGCACAAGAGAGTCAAGCGCGAGGTTAATCTTTAAATCGGTTTTCTCCCTGTTGCACGCAAGCTTCAGAACCGTACCGTCGCAAATAGTTTCGGGAAGCTCCACATTCTCAATTAAATCCAACAGCTTTGCCATTTCTATCTTCCTTTACAGTTTTTCTATTTCCTTTTTCAGCTCTTCAAGAAGCTTGTCCTCCGGAACTTTGCGGACAATCTGACCTTTTCTGAAAATCAGACCTTCTCCGATACCACCGGCTATTCCTATATCAGCCTCCCGCGCCTCTCCCGGCCCGTTTACCGCACACCCCATAACAGCAACCTTTATCGGCTTATCTACGGTTTTAAGCATTTCTTCGACACGGTTAGCAAGGGTTATCAAGTCTATCTGAGTTCTTCCGCAGGTAGGACAGGAAACAATTTCCGTTCCTCCTCCCAAACCGCAGGCTTTAAGAATATCCTTTCCGGCGTATACCTCTTGTATCGGGTCGGCTGTAAGTGAAACGCGTATAGTAGCCCCTATTCCGTCGCATAAAAGCGAGCCTATTCCAACAGCGGATTTTATAAGACCCATTCGCTCGGTTCCCGCTTCGGTAACTCCGAGGTGCAGCGGGTAATCCGTCTGCTCGGCAAGACGTCTGTACGCGTTTATCATCAACTTTACATTTGAAGATTTTAAACTTATTACAATATCGTCAAAATCAAATTTATTAAGCAGTCTCACATGATTTAACGCGCTTTCTGCGAGCGCCTCAGCAGTTGGACTGCCGTATTTTTCGAGCAGATCTTTTTCAAGAGAACCCGAATTTACCCCTATTCTTATCGGTATCTGTTTTGCTCTGCACGCGTCCGCGACGGTCTTTATCCTGTCTTCGTCACCGATATTTCCCGGATTTATGCGGATTTTATCAACTCCCGCTTCAATGCATTCAAGCGCGATCTTATAGTCAAAATGGATATCTGCCACGATCGGAACATCGACCGATTTTTTTAGCTCGGATATAAGTCTTGCGTTCTCGATTTTCGGCACAGCCGCACGAATTATCTCACATCCGGCTTTTTCAAGCTCTATCGCCTGCTTTACACTATTTTCAATATCGTCTGCGGGAACGTTTAGCATTGACTGAATGTAAATCTTTCCGCATCCGAAAGTCAGTCCTCCGACCTTTACCTTCTTCAACTAAAAACCTCCCGACACAAGCTTTGCGATATCGTTAAACGTAACTATAACCATGACTACCATTAACAGCGCAAAACCCACGAAATGCACAACTCCCTCGATCTGCGGTTTCACGGGCTTTCGCATAATAAGCTCTACCAAAAGGAATATAAAGCGGCTTCCGTCAAGCGCGGGAACAGGAATAAGATTGAATATGCCGATGTTTATTGATATCAGCGAGATAATACTTAAAAGCTCGGCTAAGGTATAGCTTGAAACGGCTTCGGTTATTACGGTCCCTACTCCGATAGGCCCCGAAAGATCGTTTATCCCGTATTTTCCCGTAAGCATATCAAAAAGCGTCATAATTATGATCCTTGCTGTTGACAGGCTTTCGCGAAAACTCTGCGATACGATATTCTTAAAGTTCTTTTCAAGACCGTAAACAAAAAAATCATAATAAACCCCGTTTGTGCCGTCCTCGTGAGTTGTTGTCATAAATTCAACATCTTTCAGGGTGATAGTCTCGCCGTTTCTTTTAACAACAAAATCATACACAAGATTTCCGCCTGAATTTTTCCGGTTGCTGCTCTGAAGCTTGTAAGCAATATCGGCGGTTGAATAAATAGGCAGTCCGTCCACGCTTAAAATTTCATCATTTACCTTAAGGACGTTGCTGCTGACGCTTTGCTCGCGAAACGCGGCAATTGTAGTAGAAGCCAGCCCGTCAGAGACACATAACGAAACCACAACCACGATAAATCCCAAGATCAGATTCATAAGCGGTCCCGCAAGAATTACTATCATCCTCTGCCATACCGGTTTTCTGTTAAATGCCCGTGGATTTGGATTTTCAGTTTCATCCGGTTTTCCGTCATAATCGAAATCTTCTTCAAAAGAGCAAGAGCCGCCGATAGGAAGCGCGCGTATTACATACTCGGTTTCCTTTCCTTTTTTACGGAAAATGACAGGACCCATTCCAAACGCAAATTCCTTTACATAGATCCCGCAGACCTTTGCGGCGATGAAATGACCCAATTCATGAAGAATAATTATAAAACAAAAAACAAGAATTGTAACTACAATTGAAACCGCAGTCATATTTCCCCCTGTTTAAACCTTGAAAAAACATATTCCTCCGCCGCTTTCTTTGTGTAAAGAATTTCATCAAGCGATGGGTCGTTTATAAATTTCACAGAACTGAGAGCGGAATTTACAGCCTCTCCGATATCCAAAAAACCGATCTTATCGCTTAAAAACAGCGATACTGCTGCCTCGTTAGCACAATTAACGATACACGGCGCATTTCCGCCCATTTTTATTGCCTTCCTTGCGGCTTTAAGACAGCCAAACACATCTTCGTCCGGCTTCTCAAATGTAAGCGTCCCTGCCTCGGTAAGAGATAGCTTTTTCGCCGGACACTCAAGCCTTTTAGGATATGTAAGAGCCAACTGTATAGGAATACGCATATCCGCCGTTCCAAGCTGAGCTATTATTGCGCTGTCCTCAAACTCAACAGCGGAATGCATAATGCTCTGACGGTGAATAACTACCTCAACCTGCTCGGGAAGTACCCTGAAATAATGGACCGCCTCTATAAGCTCCAAACCCTTGTTCATCATAGTTGCGCTGTCTACCGTAATTTTTTCGCCCATTTTCCAATTCGGATGATCAAGCGCCTGAGACTTTGTTACATTTTTCAGCTCTTCTCTTGTCTTGCCGAAAAACGGTCCGCCCGAGGCGGTAAGTATGATTTTTGAAAGCTTGTTTTCACCCGCGCCCAGCAAACACTGGAAAATTGCGGAGTGCTCGCTGTCAATAGGAAGCATGCTTGTGCCGTTTTCTTCGAGCGCCCGCATAACAAGCTCACCGCCCGCGACAAGCGTTTCCTTATTTGCCAGCGCAACGCTGTTTTTAGCCTTAATAGCCGACAAGGTAGGCAACAGCCCCGCAAAGCCTACAACAGAATTAACCACCCTGTCACATTTCAGTGCCGCAAGCTCGCATGCAGACTCTTCGCCGCATAAAATCTTTACGTTGATATCAGCAAGCCTTATCTTGATGTCGCTGTAATATTTTTCATCGAAAACGGAAATATATTCGGGTAAAAATTCGCGAGTCTGTTTTTCAAGCAACTCAATGTTTGAATTTGCGGACAATGCCTTTACTCTTATATTATGCATCCGGCAGACATCTAATGTCTGAGTACCGATTGAACCCGTCGAGCCAAGCAGAACTATATCCATAACATATACTCCATTTTAACGGATAAAACATGTTTGCTAATAAAACCCAAATAGGGAGAAAACCTCGTTTTCCCCCTGTAAAACAAACGCTCACTGCATGATCGGCGATAAATAGCTGAAAACAATGAACATAAACGGAATTGTAAACAATACGCTGTCAAAACGGTCAAGAACTCCGCCGTGTCCCGGCATAAGGTTTCCGAAATCCTTTATCTCGTACTGTCTTTTAATAACCGATGCTGTCAGATCACCCAGAACTCCGGCCGCCGAACCGACAATCGCGACAGGAATAAGTATAAAGTAATTCATTGTGACCTTATCTTGAATCAAGAAATTAAAAGCTAAGCACTGGATTGTCACGACGACCCCAACTGTAACCAGTCCTCCGATAAGTCCTTCAACAGTCTTTTTTGGACTTATTTCAGGGCAAAGCTTGTGCTTTCCGAGAAATGTTCCCGCAAAATAAGCCCCCGCGTCTCCAAACCACGCGCTGAAAAGCATAAAAACGATCATAAACACGCCGATAGACTGGCTCTCATAAAAGTAGCGGATTACGATAATGCTGCTGAGAGAAAGAGGAATAAAAAGTCCAGCGCCCCCGCACGCAGCAGCCTCAAGGAACTTTATATTCTTATGCCGCGAAAGCATTATAATAAGCAGGCCCAACGCATACACAAAAAGCGCTGTCAACCTGTACGGAGCAAAAAAATCCATACAGATCACAAACGGCAGAACGGCCGAGCTTATTATGCAGTACCACGACATAAGCTTATGCTTGCCGCATTTTACGGCATTTATCAGTTCGCGGGTTCCCACGGCGGAAATAAACGCAATAACCGCCATGTAAAGATAGCTGTTGTCAATAATCAAAATACTGACGCCGACGATTATTCCTACAACAGCGGAAATAATTCTCGTAACCATAAAAAGCCTTTCGAGTTAAATTCCGCCAAATCTGCGGTTTCTCTGAGAATACTCCGTTATAGCGGACATAAGAAAGTTTTTATCAAAATCCGGCCACAAAACGTCCATAAACACAAACTCAGCATAAGCCGCCTGCCAGATAAGAAAATTTGAGAGCCTCTGCTCACCGCTTGGTCGAATAATCAGATCAAGCTTTGGCATTTCAGAAGTATACAGCAGACTTTCAATGGAATCTTCGCAAATCTGCTCTATATCGATTTCACCGTCTGCCGCTTTTCTTGCCAGAATTCTCGCAGCGCGCGTTATTTCATCACGCCCGCCGTAATTGAGCGCAATACCTACAATAAAGCCTGTATTGCATCGTGTGCTCTCCATTATATCAACAAGCTCAAGCCTTATATCTTCAGCAAGCGGAGCAATATCCCCGAGAATAATGATGCGTATATTCTCTTTTGCGGCGGCACGAATATCCTTGATATACCGCCGAAGCAAATTCATTATTCCCTCGATCTCGTCGGCGGGACGCTTCCAGTTTTCGGTGGAAAAGGCGTAAAACGTAGCGCAGCTCACTCCAAGCTCTCTGCACCAGTTTATAGTTTTCTTAAATACCTCTGCGCCCTTACTATGTCCAAAATTACGCGGCATACCGCGTTTTTTTGCCCACCTTCCGTTGCCGTCCATGATAAAGCCAATGTGTGCAGGAATTTGATATTCTCCCATCAGATAGACATAATTTCCTTGTTCTTTTCTTCGCCGATTTTTTCAACCTTTTCGATATACTTGTCAGTAAGCTTCTGAATGTCCTTTTCCGCTTCCTTTACATCGTCCTCGGTGATCTCATTTGCCTTTTTCTTTGCCTTTATCTTATCCATTCCGTCGCGGCGGACATTTCGTACAGCCACCTTGCTTTCTTCACAGGTCTTGCTTACGGTCTTGCAAAGCTCCTTACGGCGTTCTTCAGTAAGCTGCGGAAACACAATTCTCAAAACCGAGCCGTCATTTGTCGGATTGATTCCGAGCTCGCTCGCCTGAATTGCCTTTTCAATGGGCTTGAGCTGTGTTTTATCGTAAGGAGTTACAACTAAGATCCTCGCCTCCGCAACGGAAATCGAAGCCATCTGATTTATCGGTGTGGGAGTTCCGTAGTACTCAACGCTTATCCTGTCAAGAACAGCAGGATTCGCTCTGCCGGCGCGTATAGAAGCAAGCTCGTTTGAGAGAGCTGTCAGGCATTTCTCCATTCTTTCTTTAGTATTATCAATAACCTCTTTCATAGCTTCCTCCTGCTATTTATTATTTTGTAACGAGTGTTCCGACCTTTCCGCCCATTATCGCATCGTAAATATTATCGGGACGGTCAAGATTAAAAACTATCACCGGAATGTTATTGTCTATGCAAATTGCGGCAGCCGCGCTGTCCATAACCTCAAGCTTTTTTACCAGAATATCGTGATGAGTAAGCGTATCAAACTTTTTCGCGTCGGGGAATTTTTTCGGGTCTTTGTCGTAAATTCCGTCAACCATAGTCGCTTTAAGAATAATATCCGCTTTAAGCTCGGCGGCTCTCAGAGAAGCCGCGCTGTCAGTCGAGAAAAACGGATTTCCCGTTCCGCACCCGAAAATAACGATCCTGCCCTTTTCGAAATGCCTTATTGCCTTGCCTAAAATAAAAGGCTCCGCGACCTGCCGCATCGTAATTGCCGTCTGGACTCTCACCAAACAGTCAAGGCCTTCAAGAACATCCGCCACATAAAGGGCGTTCATTGTCGTAGCAAGCATTCCGATGTGGTCAGCACGGGCACGGTCATTACCCGCGGAATCTCTTCCACGCCAGAAATTTCCGCCTCCGACAACAATACCAATCTCCGCCCCCGCGTCAAAGGCTTTCTTTATGCTCTTGCAGATATTTTCCACCGTTGGAAGGTCAAGCCCTGTTTCCTTTCCTCCGGCAAGAGCTTCGCCGCTTAGCTTTAACAAAACTCTTTTGTACTTCGGAACCGAATTTTCACTCATCACATTATCCCCCGTTAAAACAATCAATAGTCCAAAACTCGAATTCTTCCAAGGACCTCCGCTCCGTCAGACACCTTATCAAGCGCCGAAGCTGCGGTTTTTTCACTCATAACATCGGTTACAAACGCAAGCTCGTTTTCTTCTTCCTTATTTGACGACAAATACTTGACATCACCGAAAAGCGCCTTTACAACGGCCTTTGTAACATCAATATTTTTCGCCTTAAGACGGATATAATTAGCGCAGGTAAAATCATCAAACGACCGGATAAATGTCTGCTCACTGTCGGACCAACCGAGCGAACGGCTGGTTTCGGTATGCTTTACCGCGGAAACTATATCGCTTACAACAGCGCTTGCCGTCGGAAGCTTTCCCGCACCCTTTCCGTAAAACACAACGTCTCCCGTAGCGTCGCCGCGTACCAAGATCGCGTTGAACACGTCGCTTACTCCGCTAAGCTGACTTTCGTCCTTGATTACCGCAGGGAAAACACCGATCGATATCTCGTTATTTTCCTCACGGCGCGCGCAGCCGATAAGCTTGATTTTAGCGTCAAAGCTGTCCATGTACTCAACATCGGCAAGAGTAACATTTGTAATGCCTTCTGTATGAACATTTTCGGGATAAACATGACGTCCGAACGCAAGCGAAGCGAGAATGCAAATCTTTCTGCACGCGTCCGTTCCCTCAACATCAGCCGCGGGATTTCTCTCAGCGTAGCCGAGCTGCTGAGCGATCTTAAGCGCCTCGTCAAACGCCATTCCGTCCCTGAACATCTTGGTGAGGATAAAGTTTGTTGTTCCGTTGAGGATGCCCGCTATCGCGTCAATTTCATTTGCCTCAAGGCAAGCGTGAATAGGCTTGATTATGGGGATGCCTCCGCCGACACTCGCCTCAAAGAAAAAGTTTACGTTTTTCTCCTGCGCAAGCTTAAGCAACTCCGCACCTTTTTTTGCCACAAGCTCTTTATTTGACGTTACAACGCTTTTTCCCGCCGTAAGCGCAGATTTCACGAAATCATATGAAGGCTTTATACCTCCTATTACCTCGGTCACAACTCCTACCTCGGGATCATTCAGAATAACATCAAAATCCTTTACAAACTTATCCGCATATGGGCTGTCGGGAAAATCACGCAAATCAAGGATATACTTTATATCAAGCTCTTCCCCCGCCTTTTTTTCAAGGTTTTCTTTATTTTTGTAAAAAACCTCGACTGTTCCTGAGCCAACAACGCCGTATCCCAAAACGGCAATCTTAGCCATACCTAACAATCCTTTCCTGCAATTTATTGCTATCCTTAGTATTATATCACAATTTACAATTTTTTTCAAGTAGTTTTTAATATAACGTGTCAAAAAATAGTGGTTTATGGAAATTGTTATCCCATATTTTGTAATAATGCCTGATGATTGACTATTTTATGACTTTACTGTATAATAAATTTGTAAATTATTCACTGTGAACTCAAAAAAATTTTAAATATTCAGTGATATGATCGATATTTTTTCTGTTTATTGAAGTGAAAAACCAAAAAACAAGGGGGTGTGAGGTATGGAGGATAAGCAGATAGTTGATTTATACTGGGAACGCTCGGAAACCGCTATTGCCGAAACAGAAAAGAAATACGGGCGGTACTGCCATTATATAGCTTATCAGATACTTTACAACGATGAGGACGCAATGATGGTCGTAAACGACACATATCTGAAGGCATGGAACACAATTCCCACGCAGAAGCCCGACCCGCTGAAATCCTATGTAGGCATGATAAGCCGACAGCTTGCGCTGAATACTTATGAAAAACAGCACGCCAAAAAGCGCAGCGGCGGTCAGGTACCGCTTGTGCTTGACGAATTGTCGGAATGTATTTCCGACAGCAACAGCAGCGCGGATATTTCCGAAAGAATCGCGATCTCAGACGCGTTAAACCGTTTTTTACGCTCACTGCCGAAACGGACGCGAAACATCTTTGTGCGCAGATATTTTTACATGAGCTCCATAGCGGAGATAGCAAAGGATTATAAAATGAAGGAAAGCAGTGTGTCTATGCTTTTGCTGAGAACACGAAAAAAACTGCAGCAGTTTCTCGGAAAGGAGGGTTTTGATATATGAACAACAAAGATTTGCTGAAAGCAATGGGAAACATCGATCCAAAACTTATCGCGGACGCCGCGCCGAATAAGTTTCATAATGAAATCCCGGATAAAGCTGTTCCCGCCGAGCACGGCATAAGTCTACGCACCGAAAATGTCAAGACACGAAAGTTTCCTTGGAAAATAATTGTATCGTCTGCAGCCTGTGCCGCGGCGGTTTTGTTCGGCGTGTTCATCATGAAAGACTTTATTCCCATTGACCCCGACGACAAGCATAACAGCAGCGGTTACAGCGC
Organism: Oscillospiraceae bacterium; assembly: GCA_022508885.1. Classification (GTDB taxonomy): domain Bacteria; phylum Bacillota; class Clostridia; order Oscillospirales; family Ruminococcaceae; genus CAG-115. Next base: position 78,409 of record JAFLUG010000002.1, read on the forward strand.
AAATTCGGGTCTCGGGGCAGGCAACGAACCCAGCTCCAGTAATTCCGACAGCGAACCGAACAGTGATTCGGAAAACTCTTCGGACAGCGACCCCGAAAACAAGAACGAGAATGTATATGATTTTGAGGACTATGACATCTCCGACGTAGAAGCCGAAATTCTTTCAATAAAAACAACAGAAGGCACAATAGAGCATACATTCAAAAAGATAATGCTGCACGCGTCAACTCTCGGCGAAATGGTAGACGACCTTCAGAGAAGTAAATACTACGACAGAATAACCGAGGTTGAGTTTCAGGTAGGGTGGAAATCAATTCCGTACTACAATTATACGTTTAAAGACGGAGAGTGGAGCTTTACAGGTCAGAATTGGGACGGACCCATAGATATAGAATATACCGACGAGCAGATACGCGAAACAGATATTTCGGAAAAAATGCTGATTTTTGTACGTTATGATGAAGATAAATGGGTTAGATATTTGGTATCGATCTTATTTGATTGGGATCAGGAAAATCTTTGGAACTATACTGATGAATTATCAATAGCCATTGGGCAAATCATTAACGCTTCGCAAACCATTGAAGAAATGGTGGAGGCTATCAGTGAAATTGACAAATATGAATTGGCGACCGAAATTGCTGTATTCAAGAGCCAATTGGACTATTTAAAAAATACCGGTCAGATAACCGAAGGCAAGCTGGAACCGGGAATGGTAATAGTGGTTTATAGCCCTAAGGGGGGATATACAGAATATAATAAACTTTCTTCCGATTCGGACGACGTTACTCCAAGAGGCTGATATCCAAATTAAAACCAAACAGTATACCGCCGATTTATAGTCGGCGGTATTTTTTGCGCCTTCAACAGAAAAAAGGCTGAGCAGAAATCCGCACAGCCTTTCATAATTAAATTGAATATTACTCGCCGCAAAGCTCCTTGTAAAGCCCGATGTAGAGCTTAGCCGAAGCCTCCCAACTGAAATCGGCGTTCATAGCACGCGAAACGATCTTCTTCCACTCGTTCTTATCTCTGTAAAGCTCTCTCGCGCGAAGAATTGCGTTTAACATATCGCCCGCGTTGTAGCTCTGGAACGTATAACCGATGCCGTTGTCGCCCGCGTCGATGATACTGTCCTTAAGACCGCCCGTAGCGCGAACTATCGGAATCGTTCCGTATCTTGCCGCGATCA
>JAFLUG010000020.1 GCA_022508885.1 Oscillospiraceae bacterium
TTTCTGGGAGCACGGAAGCGGTCCCTGCGGTCCCTGCTCGGAAATTCACTTTGACCGCGGCGAAAAGTACGGAAAGTTTGACCATATCGGACAGGACAACTTTGAAGAGGTCGGCGACTGCGACAGAATAATCGAGATATGGAACCTCGTGTTCACGCAGTTTGATAACGACGGCAAGGGCAACTACACCCAGCTTGCCACCAAGAACATCGACACGGGAATGGGTCTTGAGCGCCTTGCCTGCGTAATGCAGGATGTGGACAACCTTTTCGAGGTAGACACGGTAAAGAACATAATGGGTAAGATCTGCTCGATAGTGGGCGTAGGATATCACGACGACGACAAAAAGGATATCTCTATCCGCGTAATTACCGACCATATCCGTTCTACGACCTTTATGGTAGGCGACGGTATTCTCCCGTCAAACGAAGGCAGGGGTTATGTTCTGCGCAGACTGCTGAGAAGAGCGGCGCGTCACGGACGCCTGCTCGGTTACAACAAGCCGTTTTTGTATGAGGTGTGCGACACAGTAATAGACGAAAACATCTCGGCTTATCCCGAGCTTGCGGAAAAGCGCTCGTATATAAAGAAGGTCATTCAGACCGAAGAGGAGAGCTTTGCGAAAACTATCGACAACGGCTCGGCGATACTTGACGAGATGATAGACGAGCTTATCAAAAAAGGCGAAAGCACGCTCTCGGGAGAGAATGTATTCAAGCTTCACGACACCTACGGCTTCCCGCTTGATCTTACAAAGGAGATACTCGCGGAGAAAGGGCTGAATGCCGATGAAGAGGGCTTTGCGCAGTGCATGAAGGTCCAGAAGGAGACTGCCCGTGCCAACAAAAAGCTCGGCGGCGGCTGGGACAACGCCAAAAACTCCGATCTCGACGCGCTTAAAACAGAGTTTGTGGGTTATGATACGCTTGAAAGTGAAGCGAAGATACTCGCTATAACCAAGGACGGCGAGAGCGCGGAGCTTTGCGGAGAGGGCGACGAGGTAGGAATAGTTATCGACAGAACGCCGTTTTACGCGGAAATGGGCGGTCAGGTAGGCGATAAAGGCGTTATCTTCGACCACAGCGGCGAGCTTGAGGTGTTGGACACGAAAAAGCTTGGCGGCGGTCAGTTTGTGTGCAAGTGCAAGGTTAAAAAGGGCGGTTTTGAGGTCGGGCAGACCGTGACCGCAAGGGTTGACGAAAGCTTAAGAATGGCGACTCAGCGCAACCACACCTGCTGTCATATATTGCAGTCGGCGCTGAGAGAAGTCCTCGGCGACCATGTTCACCAGTGCGGCTCATATGTAGACCCGTATCAGTGCCGCTTTGACTTCAGCCACTTCAGCGCGATGACCGCTGAGGAAATAACTCAGGTCGAGAATTATGTAAATAAGGTGATAATGGCGGCGGCGCCGGTCGTTACCGAGGTGCTTCCGATTGAGGAAGCGAAGAAAAAGGGCGCGATGGCGCTGTTCGGGGAAAAATACGGCGACGTTGTGCGCGTGGTTTCGGTGGGGGATTATTCAACGGAATTCTGCGGCGGTACGCACCTCAAAAACTCCTCGCAGGCAGGACTTTTCAAGATAGTGTTTGAGACCTCAGTGGCAAGCGGCGTAAGACGTATCCAGGCGATAACGGGCATGGCGGTAATGTCCATGCTGTATGACTACAAGCAGACGCTCGACAACGCCTGCGCGGTTCTGAAAGCTCAGAACGCGGACGACCTTGTCCGCAGAGCGCAGAGCGTAATGACCGAACTTAAGGACAAGGACAGAAAGATAGAGAGCATGGAGCAGGCTTCGGCTAACGCTAAGCTTGGAGACATTTTTAAGGACGTTCCCGAGATAAACGGCGTAAAGCTGGTAGCGGCAAAGCTCGACGGAATGGGAGCGGACGGTCTTCGCAAGATAGGCGATACTATTGCGGACAAGTACGACTGCTTTGTGGCGGTTCTTGCGGGAATAGCCGACGGGAAGAGCAACATTCTCTGCAAATGCTCTAAGAGCGCAGTTGAAAAGGGCGCAAACGCCGGAACGCTCGTGAGAGAGATAGCTGCGATAGCAGGCGGAAAGGGCGGCGGAAAGCCCGACCAGGCAATGGCGGGAGTTCCCGACGCGTCTAAGCTCGGCGACGCTCTTAAAGCGGCAGAGGAAATTGTCGCAAAATATATCAAGTGATTATGAAAAAAACACGTTTTCAGATAATCGGAACAATTTATCTCGTGGTTAACGCGGCGTTTATTCTGCCAATGATGATTTATTATTTTTCCCCTTCAGTATGGCAGGCTTCGTCCAAGAATTTTTTCTTTGCTTCTGAGATTATATATTACTTGTTTGGAATAACATATGTTCATCTGGTGTTGGACACTGGTTTTTTGACGTTTTCTGTCCGGCAGTTTGTTAAGGAACGAAAGGGAATTTTGTTCGCCGTGTCTGCTTTAGTTGTCGTACTCAGCGCGGCGGCGAATGTATGGTTTATTTTGCATGGACAAGCGTTTATATTTTAGTGATTTCTCAGGAGATTTCTGTGAAAAAAATAAGCTGTTTTTGAGCGGGAAAATCAAATATTTTTTGAAAATAAATTGTGATGTTTTCGGGTTGAAAACCGAGTCGATATTTCGGTAAAAAACACTTTGTTTTTTGATAATTAAACGTGTTGTTTTTGGCGATAAAAAAACACGGGTTTTCCGCATAATAACAAGTTATTTTCTGATAAAAAATCAGTAATTTTTCTGCTTAAAAATACATCGTTTTTTCGACGTGTTTTTTGAATAATTTTTCGTTGATTTATTTGATGTTTTTCGGAAATTAATTCATTGTTTTTTCGGAGGTAATTATGGACTGTTTATTCTGCAAAATTATCGCGGGGGAAATTCCCTCGACTAAGGTTTTTGAGGACGAAAAAATTCTCGCTTTCCGCGACATAAATCCTCAGGCTCCGTCGCATATTTTGGTTATCCCCAAGGAGCATATCGGCGGCGTTGACGAGCTGAATGAAAATAACTCTGCGGTTGTCGCTCATATCTTCGCGAAAATTGCGGAGATCGCTAAAAACGAGGGGCTCGAAAACGGCTACCGCGTGGTTTCAAATGTCGGAGAGGACGGCGGTCAGACGGTGCGCCACCTGCACTTCCACATAATCGGCGGCGCAAAGCTGAACACACAAATGGCGTAAAATGGGCAGGCTTAGCGAAGCACAGCTTAAAAACGAGCTGAAAACAGGTGCGCTTTCGCGGGTGTACTTCCTCTACGGCGAGGAGGACTTTTTAGTCAAGACCTACGCGGACAGAATAATTGACGCTGCGGTACCCGAGGAAATGCGCGATATGAATCTTATAAAATACGCAGGCGCGCCGCGTTCGGCGGAACTTGCGGACTATCTTGACGGAATGCCCGTGTTTGCGGAGCATAAGTGCGCGCTGATAGTGGATCTTGACATGGAACAGCTTGACGCGGCGGAGCAGAAAAACTACCTCGCGCTTCTGAAGGATATTCCCGATACGTCTGTGCTTATCATCGAACAGCTTCACATCGAACCGAGCGTTTATAACGACAAAAAGGCGAAAGAAAAGCCGAAAAAGCTTATCGAGGCGGCGGATAAAAACGGCGCCGTGTGTGAATTCAAATACTTGTCGCTCGACCGAGTGTGCGCGCAGATAGCAAAGAAAATCGAGCGTAACGGCTGTACCGTCTCAAATGAGAACGCCGCTTTTCTTGCGGAAGAATGCGGCAGAAGCCTTACCGTTCTCGCGAATGAGATAGACAAGCTGTGCGCCTATCGGCAAAACGGCGAGATAACTAAAGAGGACATTGACGCGCTTGTGCCAAGGAGAGCCGACGCGGGGATATACACGCTGTCAGACGCGCTTTTCGAGGGCAGGACACAGGACGCGTTTGAGATACTTGACGAGCTTTTTATCCAGCAGTTTGACGCGCACAGGATATTCTTTACTCTTTCGGGGTATTTTGTGGACCTGTACAGAGCCAAGCTCGGAAAGCTCGCGGGAAAGAGCTATCTTGAAACAGCCCAGTCGTTTGGGTATTACGGCGGGAGAAGCTACGCGATGAAGATCGCTTATCCCAAGGTAAACAAGCTCTCCGCGCGGTATCTGGGCGATTGTCTGAGCGTATTGTACAGGACAAACAAGCTACTGAATTCCTCAAAGATGAACGACCGTACGCTGGTTGAAAGCGCGGTCGCGGAGATTTCTACGCTAAAGAAAACGGATGATTAAGATAAGACAGGCAATAATCGTTGAGGGCAAGTATGATAAGATCACGCTGTCAAACCTTGTGGACGCGGTGATAATACCTACCAACGGCTTTTCGATATACAAGGACGCCGAAACCGCAGAGCTTATAAAAATGTTCGCGGAGAAAACAGGAGTTATCATCCTGACCGACAGCGACAGCGCCGGCTTTCAGATAAGAAACCGCCTTAAAAGTATTATCGGCGGCGGAAAAATAACAAACGTCTATATCCCCGAGATACGCGGAAAGGAAAAGAGAAAGCGCGTTTCCTCAAAGCAGGGGCTTTTAGGCGTGGAGGGAATGACGAAAGAAGCGCTTGTTGAGGCGTTCAGCCGAGCCGGAGTTTTCGCCGAGGAAGGCGGGGAAAACCTAAACCCCGTTACAAAAGCCGATCTGTTCGAGCTTGGTTTATACGGCGGAGAAAATTCGTCGGAACTTAGAAAGAAGCTTCAGCGGAAAATAGGACTTCCTTCGGGGCTTTCGGCAAACATGCTTTTGGAAGCAGTAAACGTTATGTACACGCGCGGGGAGTTTCTGAACATCGCGCAAAATATTTTTGGAGAGTAAAAATGGTATTTTCAAGCCTAACGTTCCTGTTTTTCGGTTTTCTGCCGATAACGCTTATCGCGTATTATCTCGCGCCGAATAAGCTGAAAAACATTGTTATTCTGATAAGCGGGCTTGTGTTTTACGCCTGGGGAGAACCTGTTTATGTTCTCGCTATGATAGCGTCTACATTTATCGACTACACCGCCGGCAGGATAATGGCAAAATACGACGACAAGCCGAAAATCCGGCTTGCGTGTCTTGTTGTGTCTGTCGTTATGAACTTAGGACTTTTGGGAACGTTCAAATACCTCGGCTTTCTTATCAACTCGGCAAACAGCTGGTTTGGGCTTGAAATTCCAAACCCAGACCTTCCGCTTCCGATAGGGATAAGCTTTTTCACGTTTCAGTCGATGAGCTATACCATCGACCTGTACAGAAGGCGAATAAAAGTTCAGAAAAACGCCGTAAGCTTTATGGCTTTTGTAACGCTTTTCCCGCAGATAGTCGCGGGTCCTATCGTAAGGTATGAGGATATTCAGAACGAGATAAACGAGCGCACCGTGACCGAAAAAATGCTCGGAGGCGGAATTTCGCGCTTTATAACGGGCCTCGGTAAAAAGGTGCTCATCGCCAATAACATCGGTGCGCTGTGGACTGAGATAAAGGCGCTCGATTATTCTACGCTTTCCGCGGGAACGGCGTGGCTGGGCATATTGGCGTTTACGTTCCAGATATACTTCGATTTCTCGGGATATTCGGACATGGCTATCGGCATAGGAAAGATGATGGGCTTTACCTTCCCGGAGAATTTCGACTATCCGTATATGTCCAAAAGCATTTCCGAATTCTGGCGGCGCTGGCATATGACCCTCGGAAACTGGTTTAAAAGCTATGTCTATATCCCCCTCGGCGGAAACCGAAAGGGCGCCGCGAGAACGGTCGTAAACCTTCTGATAACGTGGGTGGTTACGGGAATATGGCACGGCGCCTCGTGGAACTTTATGCTGTGGGGACTGTATTTCGGCATACTGATAGTCGTTGAGCGTCTGTTTCTCGGAAAAGTCCTCGAAAAGATACCGTCGTTTTTCAGCTGGTTTTATACGTTCGTTCTGGTGGTGTTCGGCTGGATAATGTTTGACGGAGTCGCGCAGGGCGTTACAGATTTCGGTGAGATGTTCGGTCAGGTTTTCGGGTATATCGGGGCGATGTTCGGCGCGAACGGAACGTTTGTCGACGACTATGCGACAAGGTCGTTCGTAAACTATGGCGTTATGTTCGCTCTCTGCATCGTCGGCTGTACCAGCACGGTAAAGAACATTACCGAGACGATAAGGGAAAAGGCTCCGAAGTGGGTCATGTACGGATATCCCGTCGCTCAGACGGCGGTTATGCTCGCAAGCGTAGCTTTTATCACTACTTCCACTTACAACCCGTTCCTCTACTTTAATTTCTAACCTCTAACATCCAATTTCTAAAAGGAGTCAGACGATGAAATTTAAAATGACACCGGACAAGCTGATGATCGCGCTTTTTGCCATCGTGCTGCTTGTTATTCCGATAACAACCCTTGCGCTTCCGAAAAGCGACCGCAGCGATACCGAAAACCGCACCCTCGCGAAATTTCCGAGCCTTGTAAATCAGACAAAGCTCGATAAGGCTCAGACTCTTGACGAGGTCATACAGGCGATAAAATGGGACTATATCACCGAGCGCAAAAACGCGAGCTATATGGACGATTTTGAAACGTATTTTTCGGATCACCTTGCGGGAAGAGAACTTTGGGTAAAGGCTTCGAACAGAATGTCCACGGCGGTCGGCAAAGATGAAATAAACGGAGTTTATACCGTCGACGGCAGAATGATGGAGAGCTTTCGCGATTATGACAAAGACGAGGTGCAAAGGTCAATTGACGCGGTAAACGCGTTTGCGGAGAAGTATCCGGATATACCGATGTACTTTATGTTAGCGCCGACGGCGCTTGAGATATATAAATCGAGACTGCCGTCATATTCCGGGGTGACCAGCGAAAAGGCGTTTATTGACGAGTGTTACGAAAAACTGGAAAACGTAAACTGCATAAATGCCCTCAGCTATCTTTCCGGAAGAGCCGACGAGTATATCTACTACCGCACCGATCACCATTGGACGAGTCTCGGCGCGTATTATGCATATACTGCTCTCGCGAGACCGCTCGGCTTTACCGCTATAGGGCTTAACAGCTTCAATATCGAGACGGCGAGCAGCTCTTTCCTCGGTACGCTTTACTCTAAAACGCTTGACGACAGCATAGAGCCCGATACGATAGAGTATTATTTCCTCGCGGACGGCGAGCCGAAGGTCACGCTTACGAGGATCAACGGCGACGAGGTTGAAACGTTTGATTCGCTTTATGTCCGCGAATATCTTGAAACAAAAGACAAGTACTCCTCTTTTACGGGAAGCAACGTTCCGATCGTTACTGTTGAAACCGATGCAGGCAGCGGCAGGGAGCTTCTCATAATAAAGGACAGCTACGCGCATTCGTTAGTTCCGTTCTTGTCAAAGCATTTCAGCAAGATAACTATGGTGGATCTGCGCTATATTAACACGGATCTTAACCGCTTCATAACGGTAAGCGACTACGACAGCATACTGTTTGCGTACAACGTTATCGGCTTTTGCTCGGAAAGCTACCTGAAAAAGCTCGCGCTTACGTCTTGATAATGAGAGAACTGTATTTTGAGGTAAGCCAAGGCGAGGACGGACTTTCGGCGAGAGCGCTGTTATACAGGCGCGGTATTTCCGGGCGCACGGTCATGCTTTTGAAAAACACCGGCGGAATAACCCGAAACGGAGAAATACTCCGTACTATTGACAAAGTGTATGCCAAAGAAAGAATTACCCTTCGTACTCCCGAGGAGAAGTGCGGGTTTGAGCCGAACCCGGGTCTGTTTGCTCCGATCGTCTACGACGATTTGGACGCGGTGGTTTTCGACAAGCCGGCTGGTCTTGCGGTCCATCCTTCGGCGGGGCATTATTCGGACACGCTCGGAAACTATTTCGCGGTCAGATACCCCGACTCCGTTTTCCGGGCGATAAACCGCCTTGATAAAGATACGACAGGGCTTTGTCTTTGCGCGAAGAATATACTTTCCGCGCCGATTTTGCCAAAGAGCTTCGATAAAACGTATTACGCGGTCGTAGGCGGAAAAATTGAACAAGCCGGCGTTATCGACCTGCCCATAGCGAGAGTTTCAGACAGCGTGATAAAGCGCTGCGTGCGGTCCGACGGAGAGCCGTCAGTTACGCGGTATAAGCCGATACTTCATGAAAACGGGCTTACGCTTCTCGAAATAAAGCTCGAAACGGGTAGGACCCATCAGATACGCGTCCATTTTTCACATATAGGTCATCCGCTTCTGGGAGATGAGCTGTACGGCGGCGATCGTGCGAAAATAAAGCGGCAGGCTCTTCATTGCGGTAAGATCAGCTTTACAAAACCGTTTTCCTATGAGACGATTTCCCTTGAAAGTCCCTTTCCGGAGGATATGAAAAGTCTGTTCTCAACCGTAAGTTGAATATAATTTGAAAAATCACCAAAAAACATTTCGTAAAACTGTATAATGTTTATAAACTTTGCAATAGCTCTTGATTTATTTTAATGATTATTGTATAATATTAAAAGGGCATTTTTGCCTGTTTGACAAGGATTCGGTGTTTGAAAATAGTGGTGTATCTATTAGGATAAATGTTTACACCCGACTTCAGGAACAAGGAGTTTGGTGCTGTTGATTCTCGGTGGAAAAGTAATAAAGGTCGAAGTGCTCAATGAAAAAGGCGTGCGTATCCTCGAAACCGATAAAAACTTTGTGCTTCCCCGGAGCATGAGCGACGAGGACAGTATTGTCATGATAAAAGGCAGATATCTGCCCGAGCTTGATTATAACCAAATAGTATCCGTTGTTACCACTACAAAGGGAAATGACCGCATAAAATATACCGGTGCGGTTACGATGTCCATTGACACTCAGCTTAACATCAGGATACTCAGAAACAATGACTCGCAGGTGCTTCAGGAGCGCCGCAGGTACTACAAGATAAAGGTCGACGAGGCCGGAAGGATATTAAGCGTTTTGCGGGGCGAGGAGTCTCAGACGCTTGATCTTCCCGCGAGGATAAAGGTGCTTGACATAAATGTAGGCGGGGTTTTCATGACCTGCGAGCAGATGGAGTTTGAAAAGCAGGATATAATCACCCTTGAGGTCGATCTGGCGCATGAAACGCTTATATCCGAGGCAAAGATACTGAGAGTACAGCATGCTGAGGACGGCTCGATACTCGGATACGGCTGCGAGTTCCAGGGGCTTACGGCGGCGCAGGAGGACGTTATAAGCAGATTTATCATAAAGGTTCAGTCTAAGCTGAGGCAGCAGGAAGCCGATAAGAACGATCTGACCAAAATTTAGCAGGGAATTTTTCACGCTTGAGCGTTTTTATAAATTTTATCATCAGGGGGAATAAGGATGAAAAGAACTACAATGAAGTATTCTCTTATAGCCGTGCTGGTTATATTCGCCATTGTGCCGGCGCTTATCATAGCGGCAGTGGGGATTTTTTCGTCGGTCGGCTACAGCGACAGCGTAATCCAAAGCGAATTTGAGGACGGTTCTGTCGCGAAGGCAAGCTCGCTCGGCACGCTGTTTTCCAAATATACCTCCGACGCTGCCACGCTTGCGAAGCTCGACGTTGTTACCGATACAGTAGGCGATTCGTCTGATGATAATGATACTGCCACGTTTAATACAGTAAAGAGCTTTGCCGAGGGAGATGACGGAGTCCTGGACGTACTTGTGCTCGACCTTAACGGCGCGGTTCTTACCTCCGCGACGGGGATAGAGTCCAAAAGTACTTTCGAGCATTTTACGCAGACTATGCCGGCGGTTTCTACTCTTTTGTCGTGGGATAAATACGGCTCGGACGCGTTTTTTGTTTCGCACGAGGTGCTGGTTTCCGAAAAGACGGCAGGATATGTTGTTGTAGTAGTCAATCCCGGTTCGGGCGGTCTTGTGCAGACAGCTCTCAACGGATTCTATACGGATAACGATACGGCGCGTTTGGTACTTATCGACAGCGAGGGCAACACTATCAACTTTGAGGGAAACGGACTTACAATGAAGTCCACACAGCTTGACAGCGCGGTGCTGGATAAGCTTTCGAGATTTTTCAACTCAAACGCTAACGTTACGACTTCAAATATCACAGAAGGTCTTCAGACGGGAACCGCGGGACGTTACTCTTATGTATGCGGTATAATCCCCAATGTTACCAGCTGGCGCTGGCTCGGCATAATGGAAGGCTCGTCCGGCATATCTATGTCGACGCTTATAGCGCTCGGAGCACTGTTGGTGCTGGTCATTATATGCTGTCTTGCCGGAGTGTTCCTTATAGGAAAAATTCTCGGCAACATGCGCGATATGATAAAGACAATGAATAGCATTGACGCTGAGGACGGCCTCACAGCAATGCGTTTTGACATCAAGAATAAAAAGAGCGAGCTTGGAAGCATTCAGGGTTCGTTTAACGACTTCCTTGACGAGATCGCGATAAACAGCGACCGATACAGAACGATCGCAAAGCTTTCTGACAACATGCTTTTCGAGTGGGATTTCCACAAGGAGAGGATGTATATTTCCGAAAACGCCATGGCTAAGTTTGATCTCAAGCCCGAGGGCGCGACGCTTTCAAACGGACGCTTCCTTGACGGGCTTATGGAGCCTGCGGACGCGGATAAGTACAAGCGAGACATAAGCGCGATGCTTAAAGGACAGAAGGGCTACAGCGCTCAGTATCAGATAAAAAACAAGTCGGGAACTATGACGTGGATCTCGCTGAGAGCAAACTGCATAACCGACCGTACGGGCGAGCTTCTTAGAGTAATCGGAGTTATGACCGATATCGATAACGAAAAGAAGCTTGAGCTTCAGCTTTCCGAGCGTGCTTCCATCGACTTCCTTTCCCAGCTCTACAACAGAAGCACGTTTACCTCCATGCTCGCGACCGAGCTTGACCGCAGAGGACCCAAGAAGATCGCGGTCATGTTCCTCGACGTGGACGACTTTAAGTTTATAAACGACCGCTTCGGACACTCTGTCGGAGATGAAGTCATCAAGTTTGTCGCTGATACCATACGCAAGAAAGTTGACAGCAGAGGCGGATTTGCGGGGCGCTTCGGCGGCGATGAGTTCGTAATGTGCATTATGAACCAGGAGGACGTTGAAAACGCCGAGCAGATAGCCATGGATATGATAGACGAGTTCTTTATGGGCTACACCTCCAGCGACGGAGTTATGTTAAACGTAAAGGTCTCTATCGGAATAACCTACTGTCCCGATCATACTACGGATGTAAACGAGCTGATCTCGTTCTCTGATACGGCGATGTACTTCGTAAAGAAGAACGGAAAGAACAATTATCACATCTATGTTCCGGAGGACAGCGAAAACGACGAGTACAGAGACCCCGAGGGTTACTAATACAAAATTCAGAGCACCGTTCCGCGGCGAGATAAGCTGCGGAACGGATTTATCTGTTTAAAGGAATTACGATTTCAGACGAAAGAAGATATTTCAGGCTGTTGAGAAGCCCCCGGATGCACGGGACATTGCAAGCAAAATCCCTAAGCCCTGCCGCAGCAGGGCTGACAAAGCAGATGGGGTTTATCGGCAGTCTGAAAATTGGAGGAAAAGAGCTTGACTAAGATTATTGCTGTTACAAACCAGAAGGGCGGCGTTGGCAAGACAACTACCTGCGCGGCGATCTGCGGTGGATTGGTAAAAAGAGGCTACAAGGTTTTAGCGGTCGACCTCGACCCTCAGGGGAATCTTAGCTTCAGTCTCGGAGCTGAGGCGGATGACAAGTTTACAATTTACGATGTGCTAAAGGATAACTGTGACATTCAGGACGCGATAATCCACGGAGAGACCTGCGATGTTGTTCCGTCAAATATCCTGCTCTCAGGCTTGGAGCTTGAGATGACGGGAGTGGGGAGAGAATATGTCCTTCGAGAGCAGTTAAATTATATAAAGAAAAACTATGACTATATAATCCTCGATACTCCGCCGGCGCTTTCGGTGCTTACGATAAACGCTTATACGGCGTCGGACGAGCTGATAATCCCGATGTTGTGCGAGATACTTTCGCTTCAGGGAATAGCACAGCTCAAGCAGACGATCTTCGCTGTAAAGAAATATTACAACAAGTCGCTTTGCGTGAGGGGCATTCTTCTGAACAAGTACAACGGGCGGCTGCTGCTTACGAAAGAGGTAGAAGAGCTGGCTCAGGTAATTGCCGAACAGCTTCAGACAAGCATATTCAAGACGAAGATCAGCGCGAGCATCGCAATAAGCGAAGCCCCCGCACACGGCGAAAGCATAATCACGTTTTCACCCAAGTCGAAGGGCGCGACCGAGTTTAACAAATTTGTCGGCGAGCTTATCGAGCCGCATTTAAAAACCAAACGCAAAGTTTGAACAGCAAGAAGGTTGATTTAAATGGCTAAGGCGCAAAAATCCCCCAACCCGCCAAAATCCTCAAAAAAGCGAAAGACGGTTGAAAAATCCGTTTCAAGCAAAACCCCGCAGGTTATGCGTCTTGTTGAGAAAAAGCCCGAGATAACCCCGTTGTCTTTGGGGGGGAAAGGGTATGTTCCGAAGCAGATCAGAGGAAGAGAGCCTCTTTCAAAGCTGATGAAGAGCGCAAATCCTCCTATGCGGGCCGAAAATGGCGACGATGTTGAGGTCGTAAATATAGCGGAGCTTGCGATAAAGCTTGAGGCGCCGGAAATTCTCGACAGATTCAACGCGTGCAGCTGTTCAAAATGCGTGGCGATTTTTTCGGAGATGGTTTCACAGAAGGTCTCGCCGCGTTTTGCGAGAGTTTCTAAAAGCAAGAGCCTTAACAGTGCGTCTCACATAAACGAGCTTTACGGAAGGGTAGAGCAGATGAGAAAAGCGGTCATGCCGGAAATGGTAAGAGAAATAATGGGCAGGAAAAAGCGCTGGTTTCACGATGAATAAACTCAGGCTGCCGATAAGCCCTCATCTGCTTTGTCAGCCGCACCACAATAGCCATAAAGGCTAATTGTGGCACGGCAGGGGTTTGCGCGAGAAGCAAACCCCGTTCGCTGCATCTGAGGGCTTCTCGACAGTCTGAGAGTTGTAATATGAATAAATTAAGGTAAAAACGGGAAAATAACTAAGAAAAGTTTGGAGTATAAACATGGCAGTTGATATAGGAATAGATCTTGGAACAGCGAATATAATCATCACTATCTCGGGAAAGGGCATAGTATTAAACGAGCCTTCGGTGGTAGCGTATGACCGCAAGAAAAAAGCGGTCGTGGCTGTCGGAAAGGAAGCCTATAAAATGATAGGCAGAACGCCCGAGTATATTGTCGCGGTAAGACCGCTCAAGGACGGCGTTATCTCCGATAACGACATGACCCAGGCGATGATAAAAGAATTTATAAACATGGTAAACGGCGGGTTTATGGTAAAGCCGAGGATAGTGCTGTGCGTGCCGAGCTCGGTTACTGACGTTGAGCGCAGGGCTGTTGTAGAGGCGGCGCTGTCGGCGGGCGCGAGAAAGGTGTATCTTATAGAAGAGCCTATCGCGGCGCTTATCGGCGCGGGTATAGACATTTCAAAACCAAGCGGCACAATGGTAGTGGATATCGGCGGCGGTACGTCAGATGTGGCTATCGCCTCATTCAACGGTATTGTACAGTCACGTTCGGTAAAAATGGCAGGAAACAAGTTTGACGCGGCTATAGTTCGCCACATCACGCAGAAGTATAAGATACTCATTGGTGAAAAAACCGCGGAGAAGGCTAAGATAGAGCTTGCGAACGTGTTCAATCCCGCGGGCGCGAAGAAGATGATAATACGCGGAAGGCATCTGCTTAAGGGACTTCCCGAAAGCGTTGAGATAAGCGATATAGACCTTTACGAGGCGCTGCATGAAAACGCGATGGAGATAGTGGAGCAGATAAAGCTTGTGCTCGAATCTACCCCGCCCGAACTTGTCGGAGATATTCTCTCAAACGGCATTCTGCTTACAGGAGGAGGCGCGCTTCTGGGAGGACTTCCCGAGCTTATCACGGACAGGGTAGGCGCACCGTGTTTTATCGCGGACAATCCCATAGAGTGCGTTGCGCGCGGAGTGGACATGGCGTTTACAATGTCGGACGAGCTGTTGGACGGCTTTGAGCAGGTCCAGCTCTACAGCTTCAAATAAACATCAGGCTGTCGATAAAGCCTGAAATTGGATTTTTTCTACGAGCTGACGCGCCTGTATAAATTCGGGCGCGTTTGTTACAGTATATCTGAAATAATTTGATTGATGTCTGGAGATTTTATGAAGCCTATTCGTATTGCCCAGGTGGTCGGGAAAATGATGAACGGCGGCGTAGAGTCCGTGGTTATGAACTATTACCGCCATATCGACCGCTCAAGGATACAGTTTGACATTATCGCGGACGAGGATTCGACGGCTATTCCCCGTGAGGAAATTGAGAGGCTCGGAGGGCGCGTGTATGTTGTTCCTCCTTATCAGAAGCTGAATAAATACATTCCGGCGCTGATCTCGCTGTTTAAGGAAAACAATTATAAGATCGTTCATTCACACATAAACACACTCAGCGTTTTCCCGCTTTACGCGGCGAAAAAGGCGGGAGTACCCGTGCGTATCGCGCACAATCACTCCACCGCGGCAAAGGGAGAAACCAAGAAAAACATTCTCAAATATACGCTTCGTCCGTTTGCCAAGCTTTATGCCACAAATTACGCGGCCTGCTCGAAATACGCGGGCGAATGGCTGTTTGGGAAAAAGTCTATGGGTCGCGGGGAGGTCGCGGTATTCAACAATGCCATTGATTTGGATAAATTCAGCTTTGATGAAAATATCCGGAATGAAGTAAGACAAGAGCTTGGTATTGAGGATAAATTTGTAATAGGTCATGTGGGGAGATTTTGCTTTCAGAAAAATCATGAATTTCTGACAGATGTTTTCGCCGAGATACATAAGATAGAGCCGGACGCAGTCCTGCTGTTGGTCGGCGACGGCGAGGACAGAAAAAAAATAGAGGAAAAGACCGAAAAGCGCTCACAGGGAAAGGTATTGTTTTTAGGTAACCGTAATGATGTTTACAGGATTTACCAGGCGATGGACGTGTTTGTGCTGCCGTCGAGGTACGAGGGCTTGCCGGTCGTGGGAGTAGAGGCGCAGGCTAACGGACTTTCGTGCGTTTTATCGGATAAGATGACGGCTGAAACAAAAATCACCGAAAATGCTACATTTTTAAGCATAGAAAAGCCCGCCGTGGTCTGGGCGAAGATGATACTTTCTTTTAAAGGGCAAAAAAGGGCGGACGCGCTTGAAGAACTTACGGCTTGCGGATTTGATATTTCCATGCAGGCAAAAAAATTGGCGGAATATTACATTAGTCTGATAAAATGATCTCAATAATAAATAGCAGCCGAATTGTCAACTGTTTTTTAAACGTAGTTGACAATTCGGCTTTTTTGTGCTACAATTGCAATTGAAAAACAGAAAAGAGGTAATTTATGAAAGCAAAAGATCTTGCGTTTATGGCGCTGTTTATTGTGTTGATAACAGTGGGGACGTTTACTACCATCCCTCTGCCGCTGTGTCCGATAAACCTCCAGCCCTTTTTTGTAGTACTTGCGGGATTATTTTTAGGAGGAAAAAGGGGAGCGCTCAGTGTATTGGGCTATGTGCTGCTGGGGCTTGTGGGGATTCCCGTGTTCACGCACGGGGGCGGTATTGGTTATGTATTGCAGCCGACCTTTGGGTTTATGCTGGGCTACATAATCGCCGCGTTCATTATCGGCAGCGTTTCCTCGTCGGGCAAAAATACCGTGCTTCGGTTTACAATGGCGGGACTTTGCGGGCTTGCGGCGGTCTACGGGGTCGGGCTCGTGTACTATTGGTGCATCAGCAGGTATTATCTGCAATCGGATATCGGAGTATGGACAATGCTTGTAAGTTGCTGTTTTGTGCCGCTGCCAAAGGATATAGTAATGTGCATACCTGCGGCTGTTCTCGCGAAACGGCTGCTGCCGATAATTAAATCAACAAAGGTTAAAACCAAAATCGAGGAGAATAAAAATGCCTGATATTATTAAGCTTGCCAATGCAATAATCAGCGGTTTACGTCTGGACAGGAGCGACGACGTAAGTTTCTTGCTCACCGCCGAGCTTACGGAGCTTTGCAAAGGCGCGGATAAAATTCGCGCCGCTCTCTTCGGAAATCACATTGATCTTTGCGGGATAATAAACGGCAAAAGCGGCAAGTGTCCCGAAAACTGCAAATTCTGCGCACAGTCCGCGCACAATCACACGGGAGTCAAGGAGTACGGATTTCTTGACGAAAACGCGATACTTGAAGAATGCAGGCACTATGAGAAAAAGGGCGTACACAGATTTTCAATCGTTACGGCGGGAAGAACGCTAAGCGACGAGGATTTTGAAAAAGCCGTATCCGCTTATCGGCTTATGAACCGCGAATGCGAAATTTCTTTGTGCGCGTCGCACGGGCTTCTAACCGAAGAACAGTTCAAAAGGCTTTATGACAGCGGCGTGAGAATGTATCACGCGAACATCGAGACCTCGAGAAGAAATTTCCCTAACATCTGCACGAGCCACACATTTGACGACAAAATAGCCTGTATAAAGCGCGCTCAGAAGTGCGGCTTTAAGGTCTGTTCGGGCGGGATAATCGGAATGGGCGAAACGTGGGAGGACAGGATAGATATGGCGTTTACCCTCGCGGAGCTGAAAATTGCTTCTATCCCCATAAACGCGCTTACGCCCATAGACGGCACGCCGCTTGAGAAAAACGAAACGCTTTCCGAAGACGAGATACTCAGGACGGTTGCGATTTTCAGGTACATAAATCCCGCCGCGTATATCCGGCTTGCGGCGGGGCGGAATCTTATGAAAGACTCGGGAAGGGCGGCATTCGGCGCGGGAGCCAACGCGACTATCACGGGCGATATGCTGACTACATCGGGCAACGACATAAAAGCCGATATGGAGATGCTGACTGAAATGGGATTAGACATCGTAAAATGACAGCGAAGCATACAAAAAGTCTTTGGAAAAGGGGTATGGGGGAAAACCTTTCTACAGAAAGGTTTTCCCCCATAAAATAATATAAATCATAATTAGTTATTCTTTTTTGGATTTCCTTTTAAACATCGCAATTCTATAGACCCATTTGCTTGAAATTTCTCCTATAAAATCACCTATAAATTCTACGATAAAATCTACCATATATCCACCTTTGAATTACGAATATTATTTCTGAGGGGAAACTTTCTGTAGAAAGTTCAGCGTTTTTCGCCGCAGGCGAATAATGCGCCCTCAGACTCCCCTTCAAAGACTTTTTGTATTAGACTTCAACGTCCGCCGAATAATCCACTCCGTCAATGCCAAAGCCGAACAGCGCGTAGAAATCCTTCCAATAGCCGTCAATGTCAGTAAATTCCTTGAAGTTGTCCTGGTCGAGCTTCTGCCATATCTCGGACACCTCGTTCTGTATCTCGGGCTTCATCTCGAGGTCGTCCATGCGTATTCTTCCCTCGTCATCGAGATTGAGCTTGTTGTCGGAGATCTCGGCGAAAAGCCTCTGCATTTGTTCAATACAGCCCTCGTGGGTGCCGTGCTTTTTCATTACCTTGTACAAGATCGCCACATACAGCGGAACTATCGGGATAGCCGCGCTCGACTGCGTTACAAGCGCCTTGTTTACGGAAATGTACGAACGAAATCCCTTCTGCGCTATCTTCCGCGAGCTTTCGAGCAAATCGACCTTTGCTCTGCCGATGCTGCCCTCGTAGTACATGGGGTGGGTGATCTTCGGACCGATATACGAGTACGCGAGCGTGATGGCGTTGTCCTCAATCGCTCCCGCCTCTTTCAGCGCGTCTATCCACATTTCCCAGTCCTCGCCGCCCATGACCTTTACGGTGGCTTCTATCTCCTCGTCGGTGGCGGGTTCTATCGTTACCTCGGAAACAGTGTTGTTTCTGAGGTCGATCGTCTTGTTGGTATAAGCACCGCCGGTCGTTTTAAGCACGCTTTTGTAAACGGTCTCGCCGACTGTTCTTCTCGGAGCGGCAAGCGAGTATACGACCATATCCACCTTTCCCAGATCGGATTTGATAATGTCAATTATCTCTTTTTTACATTCGTCGGAATATGCGTCGCCGTTTATCGTCTTTGCGTAAAGACCCTCCTCGGCGGCGAATTTTTCAAACGCCGCGGTGTTGTACCAGCCCGAGGTCCCTGTTTTATTGCCCGAGCCGGGCTTGTCAAACATAACGCCGAGCGTCGCCGCGCCCATTCCGAACGCCGCGGAAATTCTCGACGCAAGCCCATATCCCATTGACGAGCCGATAACAAGCACCTTTTTCGCGCAAAATCCGCTCATCTTTCCCTTTGACTTTACATAATCGATCTGCTCTTTTACAGCCGCCTCACAGCCCACAGGATGTGCTGTCGTGCAGATAAATCCGCGGACCTTTGGTTCAACTACCATAATTCTACCTCCGAAGTCTTTTTCAAATAAAATGATATAGCATGAGCCGTTAAACACTTATATTATAACACATTTTGAGGAAAAATGTCAACACCATTTATACGCTGTTATGGTTTTTTCTGAAAGCCAGATAACTTTCGAGAATTATCGCCGCGGCGGCCTGGTCAAGCGCCTCCTTGCGCTTTTTTCCGCGTTTGTTATTTTCATTCATAATTGAAATAGCGGAAACAGTTGTTGAGCGCTCGTCCCACATTACTACCTCAATTCCCGAGGCTTCTCTGAGTTTATCCGCGAACAGCCTGCATTTTTCCGAGCGCGGACCCCTTGTGCCGTTCATATTTATCGGGTCGCCGACTACTATAAGCTCTGCGGCGTTTTTTTTCGCGTTTTCGGCGACAAGCCCGACGCACCTGTCGAGATCCTTTTCAAAAACGGTCATAAGCGGAGACGCCAAGATCTCGCTCTTGTCGCTTATCGCAAGCCCCGTGCGGCTGTCTCCGTAGTCTACTGCCAATATTCTCAACTTAAAGTCACCTCGTATCTTAATAGAAATTTCAAAACCGCGCAACACTATGTGTTGCGCTATCCAAGCGCCACGTCTGAGCTGCGCTCATACGCTCCGCTTGATTTTTGAAATTTCGTGCTCGGCTACAACGTGGCAAATCCACTCTCTTAATTTTATCATAAAAAATTGCCTTTGTCAAGGAAAAAGCCCTTGAAAATTACGGATAAAAGTGTTATAATAAAAATGTATATCAATGCTTATGGAGGCAATTCAATTTGAACAGTACTGCTGGATATTTGATAAGTTGGCTCACCGGAGATGCTTCGGTGATTGAGGTTTTAATGTCGTTATTCGCGACGCTGACAGTGATTTTTATATGCTCTCCTGTTCATGAATGCGCGCACGCCCTTGTGGCGAAGCTCTGCGGCGACGATACCGCTGAGCGAATGGGAAGAGTAACGCTTAATCCATTTGCGCATATCGACTTGGTGGGTGCGATCTTGATTTTTTTATGCCACCTCGGCTACGCAAAACCTGTTCCGGTAGACCTCGTACGCTGCAGAAAGGTCCCCATAAGGGTCGCAAATCTTCTTATTTCGATCGCGGGTCCGCTTTCAAACTTCGTCATGGCGTTTATTCTGCTTATTCCGTACAGGATCTTTTATGTGCAGTATGTTGAAG
The DNA here is from genome assembly GCA_022508885.1 of Oscillospiraceae bacterium. Lineage (GTDB taxonomy): Bacteria > Bacillota > Clostridia > Oscillospirales > Ruminococcaceae > CAG-115. Next base: position 19,585 of record JAFLUG010000020.1, read on the forward strand.
CGTTCTATGATCCCACAATGGCCGATCGGGCGCAGATACTTTATTGGCTGGCGATGGTGTTTTATATAGCCGCGCAGATAAATGTCTCGATCATGCTGTTTAACCTCATTCCCGTTCCGCCGCTTGACGGATACCGCGTGCTTGACACGTTCCTGTCGCCAAAGGCGGAGAGATTTATTGACAGAAACGCGAGATTTTTTCAGATAGGCCTGCTTGTGCTTGTTTTATCGCCTATCCTCCGGTATCCCCTTTCGTTTGCGGTACGCGGGATAATGGGCTTTTTGCAGCTTCCGCTTTTCTTTATAGGTTAGTTATGGTAGAGCTTAATTTTAAACTTGAAATTTTCGAGGGACCGCTCGATCTGCTTTTGTCGCTGATACAAAAGCATAAGCTGAATATACAGGATATCGAGATATCGGTCCTTCTGGATCAGTTTCTTATCTACCTCGAAAGAATGACCGAGGCGGATATCGAGGTAACGTCCGAGTTTCTCGAAATGGCGGCGCGGCTTATTCTGATAAAATCCGCGGCGCTGCTTCCCAAGGACGAAGCCGAAAAGATGAAGCAGGAGCTTCAGGGCGCGCTTATCGAATACGCGCTCTGCAAGACTATGGCTCAAAAGCTTAAGGACAGATGGCGCGGAAACGACGTTTTTGTCAGAAAGCCCGTTGAGATAGAGGTAGATGCGGTATATCGCCGCACCCATCAGCCCGAGGAAATAATCTCGGCATACAGCGCGGTTTCAGAAAGAGCGCGCAGGAAAGAACAAGCGCCGCGCTCAGTAGCGCCCATTGTAGCAAAGCCGTTTGTAACGGTTTTCACGGGGATAGTAAAGATCCTTAAGGCGCTTCGCGCGAACGGAACAGTAAGGCTTTCGGAAATTTACAAGGGGCATGACCGCTCTCAGCGAGTGTCGATATTCCTTGCCGTTCTGGAGCTTTCAAAGTCGGGGCGAGTATTTATCTCGGAGGACGGCGACAGCGTAAGTCTTATTGAGGATAAGGGAGAATAAATGAAGTTTTCGGAAGGAATGGCGGCGGTCGAGGCGGTTTTATTCGCCGTCGGAGAGCCGTTGGAGCTTGAAAAGATAGCGGCGGCGTGCGAGCTTGACGAAGAGCTTGCGGTGCGCATAATAGAGAGGCTGAACGACCGCTACCGCGAGCAGGGGAGCGCGTTTGAAATAGCGAAGCTCGGAAGCTGTTATCAGATGATGACCAGGACCGAGTACGCGCGCTACATAAAATCCGCGGTCGAAACGCGCAGACAGACCCCGCTGTCACAGGCGGCGCTTGAGGTTCTGGCTATCGTGGCATACAACCAGCCTGTTACGAGAGGCTTTATAGACCAGGTTCGAGGCGTTGACAGCTCGGGCGTTGTAAAAAGCCTTACCGAGCGCAATCTGCTTGAGGAGAGCGGGCGAATGACGGATATTCCCGGAAAGCCCGTCGCTTACCGTACCACTGAAAACTTTCTGCGGTGTTTCGGGCTTAACGGCTTGGACGGACTTCCTCCCATACCGGGAAGTACCGATCAGCTCAGCCTCGACGATATGGACGACTATTCAGATGATGCGGAATTAGGAATGCGGAATTAGGAATAAGAGTCGTGACTATTATGTTTTTGGCTGAACAAAAACGTATAATATTTGAATTCCACAATCCGCAAGGCATAAATGTTAATGACTTTGATAAATAATTCCGCATTCCGAATTATGAATTGAAAGAAAGGGGGCGGTTTCTTGGGCTGGACAATAGCCGGTATCATTTTCATAATAATCCTTCTGCTTACCTTGGGCAAGGTCAGCGTAATGGTGGATTACGGCGAATTACTCATCGTAAAAATAAAATATATGTTCTTCCCCATCTTTACGCTTCCTCAGAAAAAAGAAGCCGCTGAAAAGCCGAAGAAGGCAAAGAGGAAGAAGAAAGAACAAAAGAAAAAGGACGAAAAGCCCGACGATAAAGAAAATAAGGAAAAGAAAAAGCCGGCGTTGGGAGATATAATAGAGCTTGTAAAGGCAGGCGTTGACAGCCTGGGAAAGCCGCTTAAGAAGATACTTAAGCGTGTGGAGATATCCCATTTAAAGCTTAATATAGTCTGCGGAGGCGAGGACGCGGCAAAGGCGGCGATAACCTTCGGCGCGGTAAATATGGCAGTGGGAAATCTGCTGGGGTGGATAGACACGTTTTTCACGCTTAAGCCCGTTGACGAGCTTTCGGTAAACGTGGATTTTGAAAGCGAGCAGACAACCGCAAAGGCTTATGTTATGGTAAAGCTTACCGTGGCGGCGGCTCTGGCGTTTGTGTTTACGCTTATCGGCAGGGCGCTGGGTCATTATTTCACCCACAAGGAGACCCGCGAGGCGGTCAAAAATATGGTTTCAACGGATAAGGCGGCCGACAATCCGTCATAACTTCGGTTTATTGCTGCTTTCCGTTTTAATACAATGAAAATAAAGAGTTTGTCTGTATATATTACCGGCACGCTCTTGAAATGAGAGGAGTTTTTTATCATGGCAAATTCTATTGAGAGCATTCTTGACGTATCTATGCAGAAGATCCGCGAAATGGTGGACGTAAACACCATTATCGGCGAGCCGATCTCCGCCGAGGGAGCTACTATCATCCCCGTTTCAAAGGTTGCGTTCGGCTTTGCTTCGGGCGGCAGCGACCTGCCAGTACAGGCGTCTGACAGGTTTGCGGGAGGCTCGGGCGCGGGCGTTACGGTAAAGCCTGTGGCGTTTATCGTTATAAAGGCTGACGGCGACGTTCAGCTTATGGAGCTCGGCGCAAAGGGAAGTCCTCTCGACGGAGTTTTCGACGCGCTTCCGGGAGTTGTTGAGAAGATAAAGGGATTTATGGCTGACAAGAAAGCGGCAAAGGCGGAAAAGAAGGCCGCGGAAGAAAAACTGAAAACCGAAAAAACCGAGGAATAATTTGCCGGAAATAATCGCATAATATCCGCGAAGTATTTTGCGGAGTGTGATTGTTATGAAAAAATTCACGGCATTATCGCTGGCTTTGGCGCTGTTTTTCGGCAGCTTTGCGGGGCTTAGGCTCAGAGCCTTTGCGCAGAGCGCGTCGTCGGCTGTAAGCGCGATCCTTATCGAGGCTGAAACGGGCGCGGTAATAAGCGAGAAAAACGCGGACGAAAGGCGCGCTATGGCGTCTACGACGAAAATAATGACGGCGATACTGACCATTGAGGCGGGCGACCTCGACAGAGAGTTTACTGTTGACAGTTTCGCGATATTGGTAGAAGGAACGTCAATGGGACTTTTGGAGGGCGACCGGGTTTCGCGCAGAGATCTGCTGTATGGGATATTGCTGCCCTCGGGAAATGACGCGGCAAACGCTGCCGCTGTGTCTGTCGGAGGAAGTATCTCGGCGTTTGTGAAAATGATGAACGAAAAGGCGGAGAAGTTAGGGCTTGATGATACGCATTTTGCAAATCCCTCGGGACTTGACGCCGACGGTCACTATACCACCGCGCGCGATCTGGCGGCGCTCGCGGCGTATGCCATGAAAAACGAGACGTTTTGCGAGATAGTATGCTGCCGTTCGAAAACGCTTGAATACGGAAACCCTCCGTATTCGCGCACGCTGTATAATTCAAATAAAATGCTCTCGAGATATGACGGGGCTGTCGGAATTAAAACGGGCTTTACCGACAACGCCCGCCGCTGTCTGGTGTCCGCCGCGGAAAGGGACGGCGTTATGCTTATCGCGGTTACGCTCAGCGCCGCGGATGATTGGAACGACCATACAAAAATGCTGGATTACGGCTTTTCGAGAGTCAGGTCATATACGCTCGAAACGGGCTGCACGGCTGTGACGGCAGTTGTCGGTTCGGGAAAATCGGTCGGTGTTTACGCTGAAAGCGCACAGCTTGCACTCGTTCCCGAAAGCCGCGAAAGGCTCAAGCGCCGCGTTATCCTCCCGCGCATGGTCTACGGGGGAGTAACCGAGGGGCAGAAGCTCGGAGAACTGCAGTTTGTGCTTGACGGAAAGGTAGTAAAAACCGTTCCGCTTTTGGCAAAGGAAACGGTTGAAGTAAAAGAGGAGCTTGGTCTCTGGCAGAAAATACTGTCCGTTTTCGGCATTTACGCTTGATTCATTAAGGTGAGGTATGGAAATAAGAATTCAGAAAATAATTGCCGACAGCGGCTATTGCTCACGCAGAAAAGCTGAGGAGCTTATTTCCTCGGGACAAGTGACGGTAAACGGAAGAAAATGCTCGCTCGGCGATAAAGCGGACCCGCAGGCGGATGTTATCGCGGTCTGCGGGGAAAGGCTTTCCGCCGCTTTGCCCGAGCGGCGGTACATAATGTTAAACAAGCCGCGCGGATATGTTACGACAATGAAGGACGAGCAGGGCAGAAAAACCGCGGCAGAGCTTTTGGACGGCGTAGAAGAACGGGTGTTTTCGGTAGGCAGATTGGACAGGAACTCAGAGGGACTGCTGTTTTTCACAAATGACGGGCAGTTTGCAAATGAGATAACCCACCCCTCGCGCCATGTCAGCAAGGTCTACCGCGTGACTATCGACGGGAGAGTGAGCGAGGAGCAGATCTCGCGTCTTTCGGGCGGAGTCGAGCTTGACAACGGAGAGAGAACGCTTCCGTGTACGGTGGAGGTCCTTGTTGAAGAACCCGAGCGTACCGTTCTGCGCTTTGTCATAAAACAGGGGCTTAACCGCCAGATACGCAGAATGTGCGCGGCGGTGGGGCTTGAGGTCGGCAGACTGCGCCGCACGGCGATAGGCGGAGTTCGTCTCGGAATGTTAAAGCCGGGCGAGTGGCGCGATCTAACTAAGGACGAGCTGAGGATACTGCGCTCGGCAATAGGCAAGGGCGGCAGGAAAAGATAAAAAGCGGTTTTGGCGGGTTTAATTCACGGATGAAACGCGGTTAGGGCGGTGTATTACTCTGTCAAAACCACATTATAACGAAGGACGAATTTCAAATAGGTCGAAATTTTTTCTTAAGAAAAAATTTCGACCGGTTCGCACTTGGCTGCTAAGCGCAGCGTGCAGTCAAGTGCGAAATTTGGAATTCAAATTAAAATATGGGCGGATTTTTTGGGGCGGCTGTATTGGGCAGCTGCGTTGACGATGTTTTTTTCGGAACGGATTATCATTCTCATCTGGGAACAAGGCGCGGCGGAATGGCGGTGTATTCTCCGGAAAAGGGCTTCCAGAGAAGCATACACAATATAGA
>JAFLUG010000021.1 GCA_022508885.1 Oscillospiraceae bacterium
CTTGTTTTCCCCACACCCATGGATAAAAAGCCGCAGGCTTTTTATCCGGTGCGCTAAGCTGGCGCAGTTTCGCGCCTTCGGCGCGACCATAAAAGGGCGCAAAACGCTACTTTTTGTAAAAAGTTCCATTTGGAATCCTTCAAAAACTTTTTGTTGACCTTTGTGGTTGTTGGCGATACGTTGTCGGCTCACAAATTACTTCTGACATCTGACACGAAAGGGGATTATATCATGTGCGGAATCGCGGGAGAAATCGATTTTAAAAACAGAATAAACAAAGAACTGCTGTATAAAATGAGCGCGGCGCTTACACCGCGCGGACCCGACGCCGAGGGTTTTTATATCGACGAAAACGTAGGATTTGCACATCGGCGACTTATCGTAATCGACCCCGAAAACGGAAAACAGCCGATGTTATTCGGCGACTATACGCTCATTTACAACGGCGAGCTGTACAATACCGACGAGCTCCGCCGGGGACTTATAGAAAAGGGCTATGAGTTTGTCGGGCATTCGGATACCGAGGTAGTGCTCAAATCCTTCGCGGAGTACGGCGAAAAGTGCGTCGAGCAATTTAACGGCATATTCGCCTTTGCCGTATGGAACAAGCGCGCCCAAACGCTGTTTCTCGCCCGCGACAGAATTGGCGTAAAGCCGCTGTTCTACGCTGAAACAAGCGGCGGCATAGTATTCGCCAGCGAGATAAAATCCCTTTTGCTCCACCCGGAGGTAAAGCCCGTTATCACCCAAGAGGGCGCGGCGCAGATAATGCTGGTGGGTCCCGCTAAGGTAGTTGGAAGCGGCGTTTTCCGCGATATAAGCGACCTGCCCGCGGCACATTTTGCCGAGTTTTCAAAAGACGGACTCAGGGTAAAACGCTATTGGGGCTTAAAAGCCGCGCCGCATAAGGAAAACTTTGAGGAGACCGCGCGCCATACCCGCGAACTTATCTTAGACGCGGTAAAACGCCAGCTCGTAAGCGACGTTCCACTGTGTACATTTTTGTCGGGCGGGCTTGACAGCTCGATAATCTCTGCTATCGCCGCAAAGGAATTTGAAGCCCGCGGCGAAAAGCTTACGACCTATTCGATAGACTATAAGAACAACCGCGAGAACTTCCGCAAAAGCGCGTTTCAGCCCGACGAGGATGCGCCGTATGTTCTTGAAATGGCGAAGTTTATAAACTCAGATCACATCGGCGTGGAACTTGACACACCCGCGCTTGCCGAGGCGCTCGAATATTCGACCTACGCGCGCGATCTTCCGGGAATGGCGGACGTTGACAGCTCGCTGTACCTGTTCTGCCGGGAGATAAAGAAAACGCACTCCGTAGCGCTTTCGGGCGAATGCGCCGATGAGACAGAACACACCTGTTGACACCTGTTGATATAATGCGGCTTCGCGAGGTATGTTTTAGTCCTCCGGCAGTCTGGGATAGGCGGTCAGGGTAAAATCGTCCGCAGAGTGTCCTTTAAAAGCACCGCTTTTTTCCTTGTTATATACGGCGCGGTCGAGCACATTTTTCAGAAGCTCGTTTTTAGCGGCCGCAGAGGGCAGGGAAGAGTATATCTCAAGTATATACTCTACTTTCGGAACGAACTCTTCAGCGGTTTTCCTGCGCAGTTCTGAGGTCGCCTTGTCAGCTTCGAGCTTTTTCAAACCATTTTTGGTGTCTTCAATTCGCTTTTTTACTTCCGAAATACGCTCCTTAAATTCTTCATCGGTATACATTCCGCGTTCAACAAGATCGTATATGGTGCGTTGCTGCTTTTCAAGGGCAGTAAGTTCTTGGGTGAGATTGTTGCTGACAGCTTCGTAGTCTGCAATATTGGAATTCGTCTTTATTCCGATGTCCCTTAAAACTACGGTGTAGTCGTTTGCCCAGTCACTTAATATTTTTAGGACACGATCCTCGACCAAGTAATACGGCGAGGATACCATTGTACATTCCCGCGCGTGACATTTGATGTAGTCGGGCTTTTTGTCTGTACCGCGTCGAAAAACCATCTTTCGTCCACATTTTTCACAGATTATCAGTCCGCATAGCGGATTTTTTATTTCGCTTTTATATCCTACCGGCGCCGTTGGCTGTTCGGCGAGAAGCTTCTGCGCTTTATCGAAGATATCCCTTGAAATGATAGCTTCATGAAGCCCTTCCGCAAGAATGCAGCTCTCATCAAGTGAGATCGGGCGTGAGGTCTTCTTTCCCTGCGGCGTGACCGTTTTCTTTACCTTGCGATAGCCCCAGCGGATCAGCCCGGCATATGTCGGATTAGTGATAATGTCCTTAATGGATTCCTTTTGCCAATAATCGTGTCGAATGGGCGGAATCTTAAGCTCGTTGAGTCGGTGAGCCACCGCTTGCATACCGAGCCGTCTGCGGGTACCGTTCTGCTCGTCTCCGTTGACATACAAGTCAAATATCAATTTAATAACTTCCGCCTGTTCGGGAACGATCTCAAGAGTGTAGCCCTTGTCGTTCTCGATTTTTTTGCGCTTGTAACCGTATGGCGCTATACTGCCTACGAACTTCCCTTCGCGAGCAGAAGCGGCACGGCCACGCTGGAGGCGGCGGTTTGTTGTGACATATTCGCGGCGGCTCATGAACAGACCGAACTCGAAGTATTCCTCGTCAAATTCGTTTGAGGGATCATACACTTTAAGTGGTGTGATAATCTTTGTTCCCGAGTACTTGAACGTCTGCGAAACAAGCCCCTGATCCATCGTATCGCCGCGGGCCAGTCTTTCGACTTCCATAACAACAACGCCTGTCCATTTGCCTTCACTGACCTCTTGGAGAAGCCGCTGCATCATCGGTCGAGCGGCTATCGTTTCGCCGGACACAACTTCTTGATAGATCTCCGAGACCGTTAAATTTAACCGCTTTGCCAGTGACAGCAAGGCGGTTTTGTGCCGGGATAGCGTTTCTCCCTCGCCGTGGGCTTCGGCGTCCAGATCGGCACGGGATTTGCGGAGGTACATTGCGTATTGGTCCATTTTGTATCCTTTCCGGTATGCTAATATTTGTCCACTTTTAGCGATTCTCGTTGTTTCGTTGAATTAACTCATAAATATGTCAATCCATTAAAAAAAATCAACATAATACATTCCATAATCTAAATTATCAAAAGTGACTTCAATGTGACTGAAATGGTCTTGATCTGTATAAATAGAAGCTTTTGAAATCGTAATATAATCTCCATCCCAATTATATAGAACAGCAATTACATTAAAGAACTCAGGACAAATCATTCCGTATTCAACATCTACGATTTGTTTTTTTATTAGTCCATTTTTAAAGGCAGTAGCCGGAACTATTCTGTATTTGTTTATATCTTTTACATCACCGGAAACCATAATTCTTAGAGTTTTTGTTCCATCTCGTTTGTTATCAAATTCAAAATCAATATCTGATAGTGTGTATGCTTCCTTATTTATTGGTAATTTCTCGAGTAATTCAACTGAACTTTTGTATGGAGGAAATGTAGGTTTAGAGGTTGATTCTGATTTGTCCTGTGAAGAATCTGTTTTAGATTCTTCAACATAGGTACTTGATGAAGAACTGATTGAACTTGATGTACTTTGTGATGAGTCGTTTGAACTTAATGTACTTGATGAGAAATTACTCGAGTTAGGTGGTCCTCCTCCAGTAACACAAGGTGTTAAATCTATATTAAATTTACCAATAATCGCAGCAATTATTAAACCAAACACACCAATCCATGCAGCTTTAATTGTTTTATCTGTAGGTCTGCGTATCATAATATCAATCTCCATTGACTATGTAATATTTTTGCAATCGATTGCAAAATTTCTCGTTTCACTTATTGTTCATGTCATTCAAATGTAAAATAAATGATTTACCGTGCGGAATTTTTGATATCGTTCCTTTTTCGGAAAGCTCCTTTACAACATTTATTCCTACTTGTCTGTTTTCGGCAAGTGAGGAGTAAAATTCTGTTTGGTTAATATCACCGCTTGAAAGGATACCGATGAGATTGTCCGTAATTTCCCTTTTAATACTTTCCTTGTCTAATATTTCCGCAAATCCTATTCCAAAGTTAAACTCGTCATCTAATTTAGTACAGAGTTCAATGTCTTCAAAAGTCAGCAAGTCTCTGAACATACGTGAAGCGGCTCGGATAGAAAGACTAAGGCTTTCTATGTATTGTTTTTCGCCATAATGTAGGCAGAGTTTGGCATGACTGATTAAATCGTTGCCGATACCTTGTTTTATGAATCTAACAGGTACTTTGTAGCAGTTTGCAAGTGCTTCAAAAATTGCCGCAGTTGGAATGGAATAACCATTTTCATATGCTGAAAGGGTCTTGTTTGAAATTCCGAGACATTTTGCTATGTTCAACTGGGTAGTCCCTTGTGCCTTACGAATGTTTACTAACCTTTGTGCCACGGTATTATATTCCGGGAAATTTATGTACTCAGTGCAGATCTTAAACCACTCGTAGCCAAGTTCTTTATCATAGTTTTCATCCCAACGCTGATAGTATTTATCGCTGTCACTTACAACAGTTGTAAAAAGAGTAGAAACAGTGGCTTGTATATTAAGTTCATTTGTTTCTATTGTTATTTTCGGCTCAGAAGTTTCTGAAACAGGCAGCGGCTCGGAATTTTCTATTGTAGTCTTGGTTTTTATAATCGGTTTATTGCATAGAGGGCACGGGAATCGCTTTTCTTTTGTTTTCATAATCAATTTCCGTTCACAATATGGACAGTTTCCGGTTTGAAACGTCCCGTTAAGAAATATCATTACTGACCAAAAAATGCCAATTGCGCCCAAAATAATAAAGAATATACCGATTGCTTGTGCAGCGGGTGTAATTACCGAACAAATCCCTATAAATACAAAAATGATACCGAATGAAAGTAATACAACTTTATTAGCAGAACTATTTTTCGGGTAAAAAGGTGCAGATAGCGGAGAAGAAACTACTTTAAAGGAGTTTTGATTATTGTTTTGGCCCATTTTTGCCTCCAAAAACATGCAAACATTTCCGGCCGTCCTTCAGGGCGGCTATTTATATTTATACCTACTCAATTATCCTTGATCAAGCGGTTTTGTTCAATAAAATCTTTAAACTGATTGTAGACCTGCTGTTCAAGAGGGCTGGTCAAAAACATATTGCGCTTGTATAATTCCGCCATACGTTTAGCACGAATTCCCGCGGCTTCTGCTGATATTTCGCAAAATCGAGCAATCTCGGCGGCGGAGTGGGCGTTAAGTCCCCAAAGCACACAAGCAGGCGCGAGGAAACGGCTTGCAAACACATTAGCTGCATTTTCTGTTTGCGGGAGATTTTCGCCCGTTGTCCGCGCATGAAATCCTGCAACAAGCGGATGTCCGAGAAAAATGTGTCCGAGCTCGTGCGCGACGGTGAAACGCTTGCGGCCGAGCGGCTGTGAATCATCGTAAATAATAAACCATTGCTTACCGTCAAACACGCTTATTCCTGCTTCTCCACTCATTAATTCGTGCGCCTGACTATCTTCCAACAACTTAATTCCGTTGTTATTGACGATTTGAACCAGATCAACAGGCAAGCGGTCAACCCGATTGTCAATCAGAGCTTGCCATGAAGCGTCGCGAGCCTTTTTATAAACGCCGTAAATACCAGCCAACTTTACCACCCCGTAGAATACTGTTCCACAGAGTAGTTTTTATATTAGTTCAAAAATCTTCCTTTTTGGTTACGGGTGGTATTTTACTTAGTTTATCGATTAAATCCTTCCCGTCCTGGATGATCTCATGCTGCTCGGTATTATCTTGACTTCGAGCGGCTCGATAGATTGGGGTTGGCTTTTCAACCGCCTTATACTCATGACCTTTTTTATAACGGTCAAGTTGTATCATATCTGAAATTGTATCTAAAATCTTTTCTTTTCCCTCATCATTAAAACTTCTGAAAGCATGGATAATATTATACTCATCTTTCGTAAGCAAATGTTCAAGATTATTTGTAGTTTCTTCTTGTAAGAGATACTTTTGAGGATTATCAGATTTACCTGTCAAATAATCTAAATCCACATTAAAAAAGTCGGCAATGGACTCAAGTAAAGCAATTCCAGGTTCTCTTTCTCCTCGTTCATACATATTTACGCTACTCTTTGAAATGTTTAAGCAATCAGCCAAGTTTTGTTGAGTTAAATCTCGCGAGTTCCGCAGTTCTCTTAATCTTAAATGAAATTTCGACATTATATTTCCCCCTTGTAAATATAGTGTACACTTTTTGTGAACAAAAATCAATACACAACGTGCACAAAAAGTGCTCTAATAATTTGTATATTTTGACACTTGATATTTGAGCACTAATAGTGTATAGTTAGAATATAAGCACAAAACGTGCTCAATAATCATATGAATGTGAGGTGGATGTTATGCCTTTTGGTGAGAAACTTAGAGAACTGCGAGGTAATCTTAGTCAAAAAGAGTTGGCAAATAGACTTGGTATTACAAAATCATCTTTGGCTATGTATGAGCGTAACGAGCGTATCCCTCGCGATGAAGTTAAAGTCCGTATTGCTAAGTATTTCGGGCTTACTGTTCAAGAAATTTTTTTTGGCAATTCCGAGTACATATAGTGCCCGAAAATTAAAAGAGAGGTGGTGAACAAAATAAATTTCGATAGAAAAGCACTATTAAACAGGATTGAGGAACTGAAGGAATGTTCGAAGGTTAAACAAGTTGAGTACGAAATTGACAACGAGATTGTTTTGCCAGACTGGGTGCAAGAAAGAATCAGCGATCGTATATGCGGTTGCCTTACACGCGAAGGCATAGAAAAAGCAGAGAGCATTTTTAATTTCTGCAATTGTGTTATCGCTTCGATAGAACCTTTTTCAGCAGAAAAATGTATTTGCTTGATAGAGCGGAAAGGCGACAGCTTAAAGATACGGTTCACTTTGCGTCATTTGGAAAACGAAAATTTTTAGACTTCGCGATCTCCCTTATTTCAATTTTTTCCTGTCTGCCACAACGAGCGGCTTTAGTGCCTTTTATACAACGGCTATTATAACATTGGGTTCTGAATTTTTCACAATAATCAGCATTGCAACAGTCCCAAAAATATGTGCCGTCATTATCAAAGTCTACATCATCAATTGTAGGCGAGGTGAAAGAATTCTGCCTGTGCGCATAATTCAACTTTTCTTGTTCTTCATCTTTTGTCATTGTGAATTCTCCTTTAGTGTTATTTCGGCTTGGCAGAGCCGATAGGTACATTATAGCACAAAGGACGGTGGAAATCAAGAAAACGAGAGGAACATCTGTACAATCCCCACTATCATACAATATAACGGAGGTGATTCTATGGCAAAGAGAGGCATTAAACCGCCGGTAGTACCGCATATCGTCAAAACTTGCTATGACGAGAACGGCAGGGTCATCGGATATATCGCCGATAACTTCGTGGAGCGAGATCCTGCAAAGATTCAGGAGATTCTTGATGATATTGCCGATATCTGGGCGAGAGCCGAGGCGCAAAAGGCGATTGAAAATGCCAAGTAAGAAAACATCGGACGTTCAAATTTGGACGGACAAGCTATTTTAAAGAAAGGACAAGCATTATGAAAATAGTTAAACTAATAGTTGCTGTGGTTGCTGTTGTTATAACGATTATAACGCTTACTGGTTGCGGTGCAAGCTGGGAAAGAGCAAAGAAAGACTGGGACAGCGAATTCGGAAACGGTATCAACCGCGAGATAATCGTGTACAGTGCAACAGGCGAGGAAGTATGGCGTTTTGAGGGTAAGTTCGATATCGAGTATGAAAACGGCAGAGTTTTGTTCGATGATGAAAATAACCTGCGACACGTCATTTACTTTCAGAACGGCACGGTTATAGTCAACAAGGTTTAAGGAGGACAAGCCATTGAAAGCAAGAGAAATAATCGCGGGGATCTTGCTGTTTCTGGGAATGCTGCTCGCGGTCGGCGCAGTAGGCACACTTGATTTTCTCGGTGATAGTGCGACCGAGGACGAAGTTAACCGCGAGATTGCAAAGAGCATAATCGCTTCCGCGATGATAGTAAGCGCGCCGATTGTGGCGGGAATAAGCGAGGAAAGTGAGAAGGACGGTGATGAGAATGGATAGACTGACGGTTAAGTCCGAAATCCTTGACGAGCACTACATTTTGAAATGTATGTGCAGTTTTGGTAGAGACGGAGTACCGGACGATGAGTCTACTTGCTACGAATATTGCGAAATGTGGGGCGACGAAGGATGCAAAAAATGTGAACAATGCGGAATACAGCAGGCATTTGACAAACTCGCAGCTTACGAAAACACCGGATTTACCCCAGAGGAAATTGCCGCTATGAAAGCTGATAACGAGAAACTTTCCGCAATTGCGGCGCTAAGACGGGCAAGAAAGACGGGTGATGATAATGGATAAAACAGTGGAATCCAATACAAGAGCTTTAAAAGCTCGAAATCTCCGCTATAAAAAGAGCATAGCATCAGGTTTCAATCTTGACGATATCCTCAATGAGCTTTATGAAATAAGTTCAGAATGTGATGAAGTAAGATATTTTGTCGAAAATGATGAAAACACGTTGATGGACGCTTTGGACGGGAATGAGGAAGAAGCGTATGAGTTCAAAATGATGTTTTGCGACCTCAGCTCCGAGTGCGAAAAATTACATTATCAGCTTTCTGAATCTGGTGTGTATGAGTGTTTTGATGATTTCTTTTGCCGAGTAGCTGGCGGTTGTACTACGATTCTTGGCTATGATGTTGTTGAAACGGACTATTTCAAACTTTCCTCTTTCGAAAGTCAACTTGCGCAAGAGGAAAGTGAGAAACGGATAATGAGAATGACCAAAAGCGAAATATTAGCCACTGCAGAGCAGTGTTTTGGAGTGGCTTCGGCATTCCTGAATATTCGATATAAGTACGATTACCTGAAAGCAGCTTTTGATATTTTAAAAGGTAAGAATGCTTCGTATTTGAAGATAATCAAGGATATCGAGCAGGCATATGAAGCGGCTGACGCGGAAGGCTGGTATTACGCTGATGACAATGTAAAACATTTTGAGAATATGATTTCAGGACTTCCCGATAAGGTTTGGGTGGAATAAGGAGGATAACGATGCCTGAGATTAAGCTCAAACCCTGCCCGTTCTGCGGTGGGGAAGCTGAGTATGTACGTATGAGCAGCGGATTCCAAAAAATACGGTGCAAAAAATGCTATGCTCAAATTGAGGAGCAATCCACGAAATGGGACGCAGCCGTTGAGTGGAACTCCCGCTTTACAGAAAAAGAAATGCCGCCCTCGGCAAACGAATAGGCGGCACACATAATATGAACAGAAAGGACGGTGAAACAAAATGATACTTAAAAATGTCTGGGTAATTACCGACGGACAAAATTATTTTCGGCAGGGAGTCATTAGCAGCACGAGCGGAAACTATGTCGCTATATTCGCACCGCTGACAAGCAGAACGAAGACCTACAAGGACAAGCGTAAAATTGCGGGAGCGCTGCGTTGGGTGAAAGAGCATTACGAGAGCCCTCATGTCAAAAGCGAATACATAGAATACGCGGAAGTTCCCGACGAACTGGAAGAGCCTAAGAAAGCAAAGCCGAGCGACGAGCCTTGTCTTGAAAAGTTAGAGATAGTCCCCAAAGACGATTATAACGGCTGGACTGCTATGGACAAGCTTTGCGAGAAGCTGCCTAAGATACTAAAAAAGGGCACAAGGTACGCTATTATACTCACTGACAACGTGATGTATTATCTTCCGAACGACGAGCGGCTTGCATGGCAGAGATACTTCCGCGAATGTGAAAAATTCGTCTTCGAGCGGATAGAAAAACGCGAAAAAAATAACCCCGGCAATTAGCCGAGGCAACAAGGAAATGAAAATATCGTCCAAATATATTATACATCATTTCCTTGAAAAAGTCAATAGAAAAAATTAAAAAAATTGGCGGAATACCGCCGATTTCAGGGCTTGTAATGAGTATTGACAACTCGGACATTTTCGAGATCGTCAATCAAGGAGATGATAAAAATTGAATAAGCATACATTCATTCGGGAGAAGTCTCTCGAACGATATGGTTGCAGCTATAAAGAGGTCGAGTGGTTCGAGTATTCCGAAGAGGAACAGCAGGCGGTAAGACAGACCCGGAGAACAAGAACGCGAGCTTCACCGCCGAAGATCAAGCGGCTGAACGATGAGCGTTCTCGAAAATACTTTCGATGGCTTTTGCACAATAATTTCGGCAAGGGCGATTATCATGTCACATTGACTTTTAAGCATGAACCGACGAAAGAACAAGGGCAAAAAGAGTTTTCAAACTTCATTCGTCGGGTAAGACGATTATACGATAAAGCAAACATTGAGTTTAAGTATCTTTATGTTTGTGAGGGCAGGCGCAGCGGATCGCGTTTGCATTATCATCTGATATGCAATAGCGGCGTTCTCCGCGATGACATAGAGTCCAAATGGAAGCTCGGGCTTGCAAACACGGACAGGCTTCAGCCCGATGCTAACGACGGCTTATATGCCTTGTCACGGTACCTTGTCAAATCAAAGGCGTCTGCCGAGAAATACGAGCGGTCATGGAACTGCTCCGCGAACCTCAAGCGTCCCGACGAGGTAACGGACGACAACAGCGTTTCCCGAAAGCGTATGCATAAGGCACAGGACGCAAAGCGAAACGACGAGGTAAAGCGTACGATCGAGCGGATATACATAGGCTGGAGCGTTATCGATTATGATATCGGCGCAAATCCTGTAACGGGCAGACCATACGCCAGATTCAAACTAATGCGAAAACGAAAATACAAAAGGTATCTATCGCTCTACAAAGCGATAAAACGGAAAGGAAAATTATTATGACAGATAAAGTAAGAAAACAGCTCGGAGAACCTAAGAACGATATGGAAAAGGAGATTCTTGAGTACATCTCTCCGCTTCTTGATGAAGCGGCGGAGAAGAGGATAGCGGATAGCAAGCTTACCCTCAAGGGCTGCGTGGAGAGCTGCTTTAAAAAGGGCAAGAAGTATGAGGTCAAGGGAAGCGGCGGAGGCTTCGCGAGGATATCCCCCGAGCAGCACTTTAAGTGGGTGTGCAATTATTTCGGGGTGTCGGTGCCCAAAGGAAAGTCCCTACCCGCCGCTCCCGCAGAAAAAGTTGAGGAGACTCCCGCGCCGAAACCGTCCGGTCTGTCGCTTAATCTGGACAGCCTGTTTGATTTCTGAAGGGGAAAATAAACATGAAATACGCCGAGCTTATCAAAAAGCCATTCCCTCAAATAACGGAGGAGCAGGAGAAGACGGTGCTCGACGAGCTGTTTGCATCAGCAAAACATCTCTATCTGCCGAATTATACGTTTTATTCCGCGTGCGAGCAGGACGGAGTGCTGGAGGTGGACTTATACGAAGCAGCAAACAGACAGCGCCTTAAACTGAAATGCCGGCATTTTTACAGCGTCAATGAGGATAAATACGCTACATGGCGAGCCGAGGGCGGCAGCAAGGGCAGCGGAGCGATACAGCATTACATCGGTTGGAATCCCCGCCCCCTATCTGAGGAGTTCGAGCAGGTCATATTTGAATACTTCAAAGCCTGTCCTATTGTGAACAAAAATGCGATTTCACTGCTCACAACGGCGGAGCAGCGCATTCTCGATGAGCGGCTGGAGAAAAAACACCGCCGCAAAGCAGAGATCATCGATGCGCGAATGTCACAGATCACAGAAGATCCGCCGCCGGAGTTTTTTGACTGGATACATAACTGGGTATTCGGCAAGGCGCGGTATTACTTCTTCACCTACGACAAAAAGCACGACACACGAAACGGCTACTGCTCACACTGCCGCGGTGAGTTTTCGGAAAAAAGCGCGCGTCATAACAAGGTCATAGTCTGTCCGTCCTGCGGCACCGAGCTCACCTGCAAAGCTCTGGGTAAGACCACGCAGTACAATATCAGAGATCACGCGAATGTCAGCTATGTTCAGCGGATAACCGACGGCGGTGCTCCCGCGCTTGTTGAGCGCATATATTCGGTAAGCCAGAATATATACAATCACCATAGAGGCGCGGCGCTCATGAAAAAGAATACTGCCGTATATGAGAGGATACGGGTATTCTTAGATCCCTGCATGCTTACTCTCCAAAGGGATAAGACCAACATAGCCAAATATTATTACGGTCAGTTCCTCAGCAGTAACGCGATAAGGTGGTGCTCCGAGGACATCGGGACAATGCCGTCTTACGGGAGGGAGTGGGTATATCCGCATAACCTCGACGAGATACTCAGAGACTCGGCCGTAAAGTTCCGCAATATAGAGATATCCGTTGTTGCAGAACATCTGCCGGTGGATATCGAAACGATGTGCAAAATGGTGGAGAAAATGTCGGCTCTCGAAAATCTTGCGAAGCAAGGGCTTTATAATTTGGTGGGAGCGGCGGCGGACACTCTCGGGATTCGCTGGTCTTCATCGCCGATCGGAAAATATATAGACCGCACCGAAAGCTCCGCCGCGAAGTTGCTCGGGGTTGACAGGATAACCGCGAAGAGGATGGCGGAAATAAATATCACTGCCGATGAATTTGTCCTGTATAAAATTCTGGGTAAGCACCGTCCGAATATCTCCTGGGAAACATTTCTGCGTTTCCGCGCGCTGGACGCGGCGGAATGCCCTGAAAATTTAAAGGAGCTACTCATTCGGCTGCGTATGTCTGCGGAGCGATTGGCAGGGTACATCGAAAAGCAGGCGGCGCTCCTCAAACGCGGCGGTGCGGGGATAATAAACACCTATCGGGATTATATATCCATGACAAAGGATCTGCACATGGAGCTTACAGAGAGTGTGATATTCCCCCAAAACATCCAAAAGGAACATGACGCCTTGATGAAAATAAAAACGGATAGAAAGTATCGGACGCAGAACAAGGAGCTCGCGAAGCGTGTGAAGATATTAGAGAAGCTGTCATGGGAGGACGAAAACTTCATTATCAGGCCGCTGAGGACAGCGGAGGAATTTCTTACTGAAAGCAGCGTCCTGTCACACTGCGTGAAAACCTATATAGACCGCTGCGCAAAGGGCGAAACGAACATATTCGTTATACGAAAGAAGGATTCTCCGGATATCCCGTACTATACCGTGACTCTCACCAACCGCGGCAAGCTGACTCAAAACCTCGGTAAGCACAACCGCGAGGCTACCAAGGAAGTAAGGGCTTTCGCGGATAAGTGGATAAAGAACATCGTAAACAAGCAGCTCAAGGAATTTATCCGTGAGGCTGAACCTCACAGAAAGACTGTAAAGATAGGAGCGTAAATCATGGATAACAACGAAATCATCAAGCAAGCGGAGGCAATTCCGCAGGAGCGAGCGGCAGCTCTCACAAGCCGCATCAACGCAAACGCGAGGATCGCCGCGGAAACGCTTGTCGCGATAGGACGCGACCTTAAGGCAATGCGCGACGAGAAGTTATATACGGCTCTCGGCTGCGCTGATTTCGGCGAGTACTGCGATAAGCACACGGACATTCGGCAGCGGCAGGCGTACAATTTCATCAAATGTTATGAAACCTACGGGAAACAGCTCTCCGAGCTGTCTGGAATCGGAGTTACAAAGCTTACGCTTATGACTGTTCTTGACGAAGAGGACCGCGAGGAGCTTATTTCGAGCGGTGATGCGGAAAATCTCTCCGCGCGGGAGCTCCAGGAGAAAATTGACGAGCTGAAAAGCAAATATAAGCAGCTTACCCTTGATTACGGACAAGTTAAGGACGCAAAGCAGGACGCGGAGCAGGAGGTTGACAAGCTCATCGCGAAGATGAAAGCTTTGGCGGTAGCGCTCAAGGAAGAACAGGAAAAAAACAAAGAGCTTGAAAGCCGTCCTGTCGAAGTGGCAGTACAAAATCCGTCTGACGAGGAAATAAAGAAAATTCAGGACGACGCACAAAAGGCAGCGGAAAAGAAGTTAAAAGCTGCCGAAAAGCAGCATGAAAAAGAAATTAAGGAACTCCGTGAGGATTTGGAAAAGGCACATAACGCCAAGCTTGTCGCTGTTGGGGAAAAAATTGAAGAAATCGAGCGGCTTAAGTCCGAAAACGCCGTTTTGCAATCGAATGCAAAAAATATGAAAGTTCCCGACGAGACAAAAGCGCGGGTAAAATTCTACATCTCGCAGATTCAGAACACATTTACCGAAGTCATTAAAACAATCTCTGAGGTGGAGAACGAGGACGAGAAGGACAAGTACAAGACCGCGCTTGAGGCAGTTGTTAAGCAGTTGGGAGGCGCGGTTGATGAGCTGTAATAACTGCAACGAAAAAGAAAACGCGCATCAACCGCTCGGGCTTGTAAAAGTCAAGCTGATGCGCGGAACTTGCCCGAAGTGTTCCGCAAAGATAGAGTGTGAACTCGGACAAGCTAAACACCGAATTACATACTGTGAGATTTGCGGTCAAAAAATTCTCTGGAAGGAGTTGCCTGACGAATGATCCGAAAAAAGAAGGTCGCGGCACTGTGCAAAAAGCTCGGAAGATTGTACGTCGTTACTGCTGTAAACGGCGTACAATGGGTAGGATACGGGACAACGTTTTATAAAATGGAAGGTATGCCGCAGATGAAACCTGTTGAATACGCGGCGGCATTTGATTTCTCCGAAAAAGATATCAATAATTCCATAATTGAAGACTATGGGAGCTTGGGAGATTTCACGAACGACGATTGTGCTGAAGAGATAATCGTCGTTCGTTTACAAGGGCGAAACGTATTATTGTTATGCGGCACAAGGACGAGCGGCAATTATACCCGCCGCCCAGCTCGCTCCGATAGTGGAAAATGAATACACAAACTTTTGTATTCGCGTAAACAGCAGTATGAAAACAATCCTTTGCGTGAAACAAGGCCTTTGCGCGGAAGCAATAATCGGAACAATGACTTGGAACAAAGAGAATACCGACAAAATAAAGAACGAGCTTTGCGATATTATTAACGCTGTACAGTGCAATTATGACGCGATGCAATCAGATGATTTAACAGGCTCGGAGTACATTATGTCTTTGCTGGACGACAAGGAGGAATCCGACGAATGATCCATGCGGTAAAATGCCTTCCGCCGTTTTTCGTGCCGCTTTCAGGCGGCAGTAAGACTTTTGAGGTCCGCAAAAACGACCGTCCTTATCGCGTCGGTGACTATCTTGCCGTCAACGAGTTTGTTCCCGACAGCGAGGATCCATATGATGAGTTTGAAAAAACTCCGTTATCAGATGACGAGCGGCAAGCGGACAACGGAAGATATTCGGGAAATTGTGTATTGTTTAAAATCACATATATCCTCGATGATAAGAATTTCTGTAAAGAAGGCTATGTCATACTTGGTTTAAAACGCATAGAGGAGGTAACATATGACACGGGAACAGGCTAAAGACGCTATGGCGAGCGGTCAGCTCGTGCAGCATACGCACATGGGTATTCCCATAAAATACAGGATTTCGGGCGTGATTACGCGATACAACAAGAGAAAAGGCTGGACTTATTCCCTTGAGCTTCAGGATTTGAAATCGAGCTGCATTGTTGTCGCGAGAATGGAGGATTGTGAGGTAGTATTATGACACGAGAAGAACTGCTGAAAGTCGCAAAGCCCATTCTGTTCAATACGGATATGGTCAAGGCGATACTGGACGGGAGAAAGACTGTAACAAGGCGGATTATTCAGCCTCAGCCCGAAAATGTCCTTGAAGTTTTAGAGATGGGGTATAAAGGACCTGTTAAGACAGCAAGGTTTTTATGCTCAAGCTCCGATGGTAGCCGGGATTGGATTGAAGCCGTAAAAATGCCTTATGATACTGGTGATATTCTCTACGTTCGGGAAACGTGGACAACAGGTTGTATTGTTGGGAGCAAAAACTCTCTTTATGTTTCGCAGGGAGAACGAAGCGATATTATTTACAAAGAAGAATGTCTGCGAGAAGGTATTGCGATTAATGATGTTGTCTGGCATCCGTCAATCCATATGCCGAAAGAGGCGGCGCGAATATTCCTGCGTGTGACAGATGTTAGGGTGGAGCGGTTGCAGGAGATTACAGTAGGCGACATACTGCAAGAAGGAGTAGATGGCATTGAACCGCCCCGTGTTTGTCAAAAAGAAATCTCTTTTCCAAAAGGTTTTAATGATTGGAACAAAAAGAAACAAGACGATTGGATTGAATCTACTGCCCGTGCGAAATATATTGGCTGGTGTGACTTCGCAGATAAAGTAATAAGAAAATTTGAATGGCTTTGGAACAGCACCGTAAAAAAATCCGACCTCGACAAATATGGATGGAACGCTGACCCATATGTATGGGTTATCGAGTTTGAGAGGTTATATGCGGAATGAAAATCGGACTATGGAGCGACTGCCACAATTTTCCGTCGCTGCCTTCCATGAAGCTGTCTGCGTATCACAAACAGCGCGGCGACAGTGTTTCGGTGTACATACCGCTTGAAAAATACGATATTGTGTACGCCTCTAAGGTATTCAGTTTCACGCCTGACATTGACGAGGAATACACAGTCCGCGCGGACGAGCTTATCAAGGGTGGAACAGGCTATTGTATCACGGTGGAGAACGGTAGAGAAATATTTAACGACTCGAAAAATCAATCCCTGCCTGATGATATCGAGCATTTTTACCCCGATTACAGCTTATACCCTCAATACGATTTCGCGGTGGGATTTCTCACACGAGGTTGTCCGAGAGGCTGCGGATTTTGCGTTGTCGGAAAGAAAGAGGGAAGATGTTCAGAACAAGTCGCCGAGCTGTCGGAGTTCTGGAGAGGGCAGAAACTGATCAAACTTCTTGATCCAAATATACTTGCTTGCAATAATCACGAAGAACTGCTTCGGGAGCTGTCAACAAGTGGGGCAAAAGTAGATTTTACACAGGGGCTTGACATTCGCCTGACTAATCCAGATAATATTAGGTTGTTGAACGAGATAAAAACCTCGATGGTTCATTTCGCGTGGGATAATCCAAAAGATGATTTAACAGCCTATTTCAAACAATTTACGGAGCTTTCGACTATAAAATCATACCGGAATAAATCTGTGTACGTCCTCACGAATTATAATAGTACAATTGATGAGGATTTGTACCGCATTTATACTCTTCGGGATTTAGGTTACAGTCCGTATGTGATGATTTACCAAAAGCAGACAGCTCCACACGAGATACGCCGCTTACAGTGTTGGTGTAATAATCGGTGGATATTCCGCAGCTGTCCGGATTTTAATGACTACCGATGTTGATTCTAACGAAAATCGGATATGTTTGAACTTTTAAGGCGAAACAAAAAATGAAATCTCATATATCACTTAAAGATTGCCCATTCTGCGGCGGAAAAATAGAGATGGTAAAAGGACCGGGAAATATAACTTTTTTCAGATGCAACAACATGGAATGTCTTGCAGATATAAGCTTCGGTGGCAATAAGACCGTGTCACCCGGGATTACAGAAGCGGAAAATCCCATAAAGAACTTTAACAGGAGAGTCAACAATGGAGGTAAAACCTGATGTCTAACATAACAATAGCGACAAGACGAGTCGAGGGAATTTGTCTTCGATGCGGGAAGGTTCCTGCGAGGAGCGGAAAATTATACTGCGCGGAATGTGCAAAACTTTTTTCGGCGGAGAACAAACAAAGGTACATAAACAAGAAAAGAAAAAAACCGAGCAAGCCGACTGTTGCCGATATAAACCGTCTGGCTATGGAAAACGGCATGAGCTACGGGAAGTATGTCGCGATGATGAACGGTCAAAAGAAATAGGCTGAAGTAAAAGGGGGGACGGAGCGAATATGACGTTTGATGAAATTAGAGATTTAACTAAGGTGACATCTGAGGAAGCATCACAAGCTTTTCAGACTATGAGCACCTTGGTAGGTAAGACCGCCGATGAGCTTTGTGAAAGTGTAAATCTATTTTTGAAGATGCAGGCTTCTCGGTGTTTTAAATCGGTTTTTTGCCGAGATCAACGGCAAAATTGATAAGATTACCGCTGATCAAGTGCGCTACTATATAGCAATTCGTTCTCAAAGGGACAAGCTTAGCAAGGTTTCTCAGGACAACGAGCTACGTATACTTAAGAGCTTTTTTAGTTGACGCAGCGCCGAAGATTATGTTACCAAGAATCCTACCACAAATACTAGCATGAGAAGAAAAATTCTATGGAAAAGATAAGAAAAATAGCGGGTTTGATTATCATTATCCTTGCTTGTATATCTGTTATCATTCTGACATCATTCTACAGCGCACCACACGACGATAAAGTCACGGTATCGTAAATTACAAAACAAACGAATCAAAGTGATTGGAAACGCCAAATGACGCAAAAGAATCGTTGCGAAGGGCAAACCAACAATAATTGCGGTTTTTAGGCTGTAACAGAAAGGTTGAAAATATGGAACGGGAAAATGATTTCTTTCAATTCTACAACAATGATTTAAGCGTAAAACATGTCTTAAAATTCTATGCTGATATTGACGGTCATATTGCGTTTGCGCGTAACGCGCTAAAGAATTATGAAGATAGATTTTATGGTTTGCACAGCGGAGGTTTTGGCGACGCTCCTTCTAAAACAAACAAGATTTCAAACCCAACCGAATCCGCCGTTCTGAACATTCCCGATTCCGCAAGCCGCGAAATGGGTAGATTGCGGGCAGAAATCGAGCGGCTTTACAGCCTGCAAACGGAGATTTTCGCCGAAATCTGCAAGTTGCCGCTTGTCGAAAAAAACATCATTGTTGATTTCTACATAAAAAAGCGCCAATGGGTACAGATTTCAAGCAGCGTGCATTACAGCGAAACGCAATGTAAGAAAATTCGTAACAGAGCGCTTAAAAAACTTGGTGATCTTTTAGACCAAAACGAGCTTGTAAAAAACTTCAATTACCCTTTTTGAAAAAGTGTCCGCAAGTGTCCGTTTTTTCTGCTATAATAATATCGTCAGATAGTGCCTAATGGCATACAAAAAAAATACGCGCGAAAGCGAGCTTCTTTTTGGCGGTTCGATTTTGCGCGTATTTCTTTAATTGTCACGGGACCGTAAATGACAAAACAAACGAATCGAGGTGGGGACCGTGGCAAGGGCGCGAAATCCGAGCCGGGAAAAGGCGAAAAAAGAGTGGTTGAAAAGCGGCGGTAAATTATCAACCAAAGAACTTGCGGAGGCTTTCGATGTAACCGAGGTTCAAATCTGCAAGTGGAAAAGTGCGGATAAATGGCAAGCCGAATTGGAGCGCAAAAAAAGGGGCGGGCAAAAAGGCAATAAAAACGCCGCCGGACACGGCGCACCAAAGGGCAACAGCAACGCCGAAACACACGGCGCATACAGCACCGTACATATAGAGGATTTACCCCCCGCAGATCGAGCCTATGTCGAGGGCATAACGCTTGACGCGCGGGAAAATATGTTGCGTGAATTGCAATTGCTCTATGCGAAAGAACGTGATTTAATACGCCGCATAAACGAGTATAAACAGGCAGACCCCAACACCCTGTATATAGACAGGGTGGTTGAAGTATACACCCCCAAAAAGGGCGATTCAGAGAGTGCCCCACAGGGGCTTAAAAAAGCCGCAAAAACAGTGGTAAAAACAAGCCCTTTTGAAAGGCTTATGAAACTGGAATCCGAGTACAACAAGACACACGGGCGCATATTAAAATTGTTAGACACTATGAGGGCGTATGAGATAGACGGCAAGCGCCTTGATCTTGACGAGCGCAAGCACGAACTATCAAAGCAGCGTATCACAGGCGAATACATTGTTGACCCTGACACGGGCGAGATAAGCGACGAGCCGGGCGCAGATGACGGCGAGATTGACGCATAAATGTTTCGTGCGATCTGCTTATAATCTTAACCCCTCAATGTAAAACAACAGCTTGTAGCGCACCGCGGACGGCTTGCAAACGGCGTTCAAAGGTACTGTGAGCGCAAATAAAACGTTGCGGGTTCGGCGACCCCGGGACGTGTCCAGATACAATAAAATTTTTTTCACTTCCGCCCTTTTTGGGCGGCGTTTTTATAGGGGGAGGGGCAAAACGGCGCAAAGGAGGGAACGCCCTTGAAGCTGTATAATGTGAAAGCGGTTGCCCGAATCCTTGATATTACCGAACGACGCGTGCGTCAGCTCAAAGCCGAAAACGTTATACAGGAATATAAAGGAATGGCGGGACTGTACGACCTTGTGCCGACAATTCATAATTACATCAACTATTTGCGAAAGCGGAATCCCGACAGCGCGGAGAATATCGACTATAACACGGAGCGGGCAAAACTTGTCAAGGCAAAGCGCCTAAACGAGGAATACGACTTGCGCGTTAAAGAGGGCGATTTACACACTTCCGCCGACATTGAAAGCGTTATGTCAAATATGTTGATAAATTTCAAAAGCCGTCTAATGGCAATACCCGCCAAATTATCCCCTATACTGTCAAAAAAGACAGACAAAGCGGAGATCAACAAGATATTAAAAGACGCGGTGGACGAAGCGTTGAATGAGCTTTCTGACTTTGACCGCACTTTCGGGAACGGAGGTAACAACAATGAAAGCGGCGACCCGTGATTTGTTCAGACGCGTTTTTTCTGTTCTTAAACCTCCGCCCGATATGACATTATCGCAATGGGCGGACGAAAAACGCGTCTTGTCGAAAAAATCTTCCGCCGAGCCGGGACGTTGGAAAACGAGCAAAGCGCCGTATCAGCGGGAAATTATGGACGCGATCTCGGACGTGTCCGTGCAAAAGGTTGTTGTAATGAGCGCCGCGCAGATCGGCAAGACGGACGGCTTTATTCTGAACACTATCGGTTACTATATGGACTATGACCCTTCGCCGATTATGGTTATGCAACCAAATCTTCAAACGGGCGAATCGTTCAGCAAGGACAGGCTTTCGCCTATGATACAAGACACGCCCGCGTTGCGCGAAAAAGTTAGCGACAAGACGCGGAACAGCGGAAACACGATTTTACACAAAGAATTCCCCGGCGGGCATATAACCATTGTCGGCGCGAATTCGCCGTCAGGTTTGCGAAGCCGCCCGATTCGGATTCTGCTTGCCGATGAAATAGACGGCTACCCACCTACTGCGGGCAAAGACGGCGATCCCCTTCTTCTTGCGTCAAAGCGTTTAACCACGTTTTGGAACAAGAAGGAGGTTTTTATTTCAACGCCGACCGTCAAAGGCGAGTCAAGAATAGAGATCGAGTTCGAGAACAGCACGCAAGAGGTTTGGAATGTTCCGTGTCCCGCGTGCGGCGAATATCAGGCGTTGGAATGGGGACAGGTGATTTTTGATAAAAACAACCTTGACGAGATCAATTACACTTGCGAAAAGTGCGGGACGATCAGCAGCGAGGTTGAATGGAAAGAATTATTTATAAAAGGCAAGTTTTTCCCGCGCTTCCCCGAAAGAACGGTCCGCGGATTCTATTTGAATTCCCTTGCTTCTCTTTTTGTTGAATGGCGGGAGATCGTCGAAAAATTCCTTGTTGCCAATGAGGAAAAGAAAAAAGGCAACATTGAAATGCTCAAAGCGTGGACTAATACCGAAATGGCGCAAACGTGGGAGGAAGAGGGCAGCGAGATTGACAACGATTTGTTGTATAATCGCCGCGAAAAGTACAATTGCGAAGTGCCGGACAGTGTGCTTGTTCTGACGGCGGGCATTGATACACAAGATGATCGCTTTGAAATTGAGGTTGTCGGGTGGGGCGCTGATCGTGAAAGTTGGGGCATAAAGTACCAAATTATTTACGGAGATTTAGACCAACAACCCATTTGGGATAAATTGGACGCTTTTTTGAACCAAACATTTATACGCGCGGACGGCTCGAAATTGAAAATAATTCGCGCCTGTTTGGACGTGGGCGGGCATTATTTCAATCAAGGGTTAAAGTTCTGTAAAAAGCGGCTTCAGCGCGGTATTTATCCGATAAGAGGACGCGCCGGGTTCGATGTGCCTTATATCCCGCGACCGTCGAAAAATAACAGAGAACAAACGCCGTTGTTTACGTTGGGAGTTGACACGGGCAAGGCGTTAATATATCAAGCTCTTGCGGCGACAGAGGAAGGCGCGAATTATTGCCACTTCCCCAAAGAAAGCGACCGAGGATATACAGAAGATTATTTCAAGGGGCTTACAGCGGAACGAATGGTTTTGACCTACACAAAAGGCAAGGCGCACTATGTTTGGCGGCTGAAGGAAAACTGGACGAAAAGAAATGAACCCCTTGATTGTCGAAATTATGCACGCGCCGCGTTGGAGATTTCGGGCGTTGTGCTGAAGAAAAAGGACGAAAGCGCCCCCGCCGCAACAGGCGCAAGCAGAAAGCGCCGCGGGCGGCAAACACGTTCGGGAGGTATATAAAATGGCGGGAATTACGTTAGAAGAAGCAAAAAGGCATTTGGATATTTGGCTTAAAGCTGAATCGGCAATCGCAACAAGTCAAAGCTACACTATCGGCACGCTCACACTGACACGCGCAAATCTCAAGGAGGTACGCGAACAAATCAAGTTTTGGCAAAACAAGGTTGCGGAGCTTGAAAATGTTGCGGCTAAAAAAGGCAGAAACCGCGTATATAGAGCTGTGCCGCGCGATTTATAAAGGGGTGAGCGGCTTTGAATTTAATAGACAAGGTTGTTTCCGTTTTTTCGCCCGAAAAAGCGTTAAAAAGAGTTGGAGCGCGAAAAAGGCTCGATATAATCAACAGCGGGTACAGTAATTATGGTGCTTCGCATACCAAAAAATCACTTTTGGGGTGGTTATATCACGGCGGCAGCGCAAACGAGGATATTCACGAAAATTTGTCAACTTTGCGTCAGCGTTCGCGTGATCTATATGCGGGCGTGCCGCTTGCGACAAGCGCAATAAAGACAATGCGAACAAATGTTGTTGGCACGGGGCTTGTTCTCAAAAGCCAAATCGACTATGAATATTTAGGGCTTACAGAGGAACAGGCGGAGCAGTTGGAAAACGACATAGAACGCGAATTTGCTTTGTGGGCTAATAGCGAAGCGTGCGATATAGAACGGTTTGACAACTTCGGAGAATTACAACAGCTTGCTTTTATGAACTGGCTGTTGTCAGGTGATGTGATTGCGCTATTGCCAACAACAAAACGCAAGGGCATACCGTATGACTTGAGAATCAGACTTATTGAATCCGACAGGCTGTGCGCACCGCTTGGCAAAGAATATGACCCGAATTTCGTTGGAGGGGTGGAAACCAACAGCGACGGTGAGGTTGTAGCATACCACATACTTAACATACACCCGTTGTCCTACGAAACCAACGAAGATCCCGAATGGGTGCGCGTTGAAGCGTTCGGCGCAAGAACCGGGCGTCGGAATGTTTTGCACATAATGAACCGCGAACGCATAGGACAGCGCCGCGGTGTGCCGTTCCTTGCGCCTGTGATCGAATCATTAAAACAGTTGGGGCGTTATACGGACGCTGAACTTGTGGCGGCGGTTGTAAGCGGAATGTTTGCGGTGTTTATCGAAAAGAGCGATAACAGCGGGGACGGTGCGGCAGTAGGCGAGATTATCCCCGAAAACGAACAAGTCAGTAGCGCGCCGAACGAAATTGAAATTGGCAACGGCTCTATTATCGACTTAGAGGAAGGCGAAAAAGCACATGATGTATCACCGGGCAGACCCAACGCCAATTTTGACGGGTTTGTAACTGCAATTACAAGGCAGATCGGCGCGGCGTTAGAGATTCCATACGAATTGCTTGTAAAGAATTTCACAGCGTCTTACAGCGCTTCGCGTGGTGCGCTGCTTGAAGCGTGGAAATCGTTCAGCACTTACAGGAATTGGCTTGCAAAAGATTTTTGCCAACCCGTTTACGAAGAATGGCTTGCCGAAGCAGTAGCAAAAGGGCGTATAAAAGCGCCGGGGTTCTTTTCTGATCTTGCGATCAGAAAGGCATATTGCGGCGCGGAATGGAATGGTCCCGCGCAAGGGTTGTTAAACCCTGTACAAGAGGTTCAGGCGGCAGAATATCGCGTAAACAACGGTTTTTCAACCCGCGCCCGCGAAGCGCGCGAAATGAACGGCAGCGATTTCTATAAAAACGCGCGGCAGCGCAAGAGAGAAGAAGCGCTAATGAAGGAGGTAAACGGCAATGCCAAAAGCACAGTTGGAAACGAACAAGAAGCAGACGGGCAAACCAACGAATCAGACAAACCCGAACAAGAACAATAAGTTTTGGGATTTCAAGGCGAGCGCTCAAACTTCGAGCGGCGGGAACAGCGCCGAAGCGGAGCTGATCTTATACGGCGATATTTCGCAAACGTCTTGGTGGGGCGATGAAGTCACCCCGAAACAGTTTGATTCTGATTTAGCGGCGCTCGGCGACGTTGACGAAATTGTTGTCAGAATCAACAGCGGCGGCGGTGATGTATTCGCCGCAAACGCAATATACACGCGCCTTAAAGATCACAAGGCGCGAATAACCGTAAAAATAGACGGTTGGGCGGCTTCAGCGGCAACAATAATCGCAATGGCGGGCGATACTATCCAAATCCCCGCAAACGGCGTGTTTATGATAC
>JAFLUG010000022.1 GCA_022508885.1 Oscillospiraceae bacterium
CTTGTTTTCCCCACACCCATGGATAAAAAGCCGCAGGCTTTTTATCCGGTGCGCTTCAAGAAGCGTGTTTCGCGCCTTCGGCGCGACCATAAGGGCGCATTATGCGCCTTCGGCGCAAAACGCTACTTTTTGAAAAAAGTTCCCTTTGGAAACCCTCAAAAACTTTTTGTACACCTTTGTGGTCGTAGGCGATACATTGTCGGCGGCACCAAACAACCTCTAAGGAGTTGACTTATGAACTACAACAACGCGAAATTCTTCGCCTCATACGGAAAGATCTCACAGCTCCCCGAACCCTCGCGCACCGAGATAGCCTTTATCGGACGCAGCAACGTCGGGAAAAGCTCGATGATAAACAAACTCCTGAACCGCAAAAATCTCGCCAGAGCATCCGCAGAGCCGGGAAAAACCGCGACAATAAACTTTTACGAGCTTGAAAACATTTTCCTCTGCGATTTACCCGGATACGGCTACGCAAAGACATCAAAAAGCGAGAAAAAACGCTTTTCCGAGCTTATCAGCGGCTATCTCTCGGCCGACCGAGAGCTTGCCTTAGTCATTCAGCTCGTGGATTTCCGCCATTCCCCTACCGCCGACGATATCTCAATGATAAACTCCCTTATCGACGGGGAATTTCCGTTTGTGGTCGTTATGACCAAAGCGGACAAGCTGTCGAAAACTCAGCGCGAGCAACGCCGTGAGTCTCTTAAAACAGAGCTTCCCTGCTATGAGGATATCACGGTGATAGAGTTTTCCTCCCAAACCGGCGAGGGTGTTGAACAACTTCGCAGAATAATTGAGGAAATAGCGGACGGTTGACTGTACGCAGTATATAGCCGAAACGCGGTCGGATTTTCGAGCGCGTTTCGGCTTTATCACCCGCGTTAAAAATTTTAATAATCCTATTGACAAATTATGTAAATTTCGGTATAATCAAATTAGATATCGCACAATTAAATTGCGAAATTTCAAAATGTCAAGATGGCGGCTATCAGCAAAGTACAGTCTAAAGTAGAGGAGTTGCTGTAATATTTCACTATGATTATACTACCGAAATCACCTACTCGCAAGTTATAAGCCTTAACCTTGACGGCGACGTTGTTCACAACGTAAAGTTTATGGGCGGCTGTAACGGAAATCTCAAGGCCGATACCGCTTTTGATCGAAGGCTGGACGGTTGAGCAGATAGCTGGAAAACTAAGCGGCGTTTTGTGCGGACGAAGACCCACCTCATGCGCCGATTAGCTTTCGAGAGCCGTGAGAGAGGCATACGCCGCGTCTAAAGGAGAAATAAACGGCGAAGATAATAATGAAATAAATTAAAACGGAGGAAATCAAAATGAGCAAAAAGTTGGTTGCGTATTTCAGCGCAAGCGGAGTTACAAAAGACGCGGCGGAAAAAATAGCCGAGGCTGTGGGAGCTGACCTTTACGAGATAGTTCCGGATGTTCCGTACACAAAAGAGGACCTCGACTGGCAGGACAAAAGCTCACGCAGCTCGGTTGAAATGAACAATAAAAACCTGCGCCCCGCGCTCAAGGACAAATTTCCCGATGTTTCGGAGTATGACACGGTTTTCCTCGGGTTTCCCATATGGTGGTACACCGCGCCGACAATTGTAAACACCTATCTTGAAAGCGCCGATTTTTCAGGAAAAAGAATTATTCTCTTCGCCACTTCGGGCAGCAGCGGCTTTGAGAATTCTCTGTCAGACCTGAAAAAGAGCGTAAGCAGTAAGACTACAATTGAAGAAGGCATCGTCATACACGGAACTCAGTCCGCCGATGAATGGAAAAAATGGGCTGGATCTGCGCACAGTTGACAGTGAATATCAGTGATGTGGGGAAAACAAGAGTTTTCCCCACACTTGTGTTTCTAAAACAGTAAATTAATTCAAAGCGACAAAAATTGATCTTTGATCTCTGACTGAAACAAAACCGCTGCCGCGAACGCCGCCATATAATCAAATTCATTAAATCCATCCAAAAACGAAAGCGGAATCTCAAGGGGCTCGCAGACGCCGTTTTTTGTTTTTAACGCGCGGTTGAGAGCGAGCGTTATTTTGTCGGCAGTCCGAGATGTTATACAGACTGTGTTTTTGGGGCTGTTTCCGCAGACAATAAGCTGAACGCCGCGTTTTACCGAATGCTCGGCGCTTTCTCCGACGATTACCCCGAGCGCGTTTGTTACCTCGGGCGCTCCGTTTTTTGCGATAACGACCGCGTTTGGGGCATTTATCTCAATGCTGTTCCAAGTATGAATAAGCTCGGTTTCGGGAAAGATTTTTCCAAAAAGTCCCGCCGCGTTTGTTTCTCCGATGATTATAAGCATTTTACCGCTCCTTTACTGTAAATATTGTGGTAGGTTTTGGGCAATTTATGTCTTTATAAAATTGGAATTTATCGTGTAAAATTCCTGTTATTGACTTTTACTTCTTTTTGTGCTATAATAAAAGCGTAAATGCTTTTATTATACGGATTTAAACACCCTCGCACATGCGCAAGCCTTCGGCTTGCTCCGTGCGTATCGGGCAATTATATCATAACCTTGCGATTTTGATATAATTATACAATAAACAAAAAACGGAGGAATATTATGGACAACTTGATTTCCGATAACGACGAGCTTTTTGAAAAACTTGACAAGCTATATGACGAGGATAGATTCGATGATGTGATAAAAGAGATAACGAAAATCCCGCAGGAGAACCGCAGCAATAAACTGTTATTCAGGCTTATAGGAGCATACAGCAGTTCTGAAAAATACGGCGAGGCTCTGCGTGAGCTTGAACAGATCTTCGAACGGTGTGAAACTAACGAGGATATCGCGCGGTATTGGTATCAGCGCGGATATATCTGCTATAAGACCGACCACGAGCTTGCCGCAAAGCACCTATACGAGCGCGGTCTTGAGGCGTCTCCCGATGACCCGCTCGATTTAAAAGCGGAAATCGAAGAATGCAACTCGTTTATTTTAGACGACCTGCACAAGCTTGCCGATATTTCATACCGCGTAAAAACGACTATTCAGAAGCACTGTGCCTCGGGCATGGGCAGAGTAAAATACCGCCTGTCCGACGAGGAGTTTTCAATGAGGCTGGGGTTTTTGTCGGCGATCAGGCAGGTTCCGGGAACTAAATTCGGACTTGGTTTCAGTGATTTTCTCAAAACCTATTCGGATAAGGAAAAGCCCGTTGTGCGTGAGTTTTTAAAACAACGCTTTAAAATAACCGATATAAATTCTCTTAACAGCTTTATCAACAACAGCTTCAGCTATAATCTTGCGTTTCTTTTGCACAACGTCTGCGCGAATGTAGCGGGAACGCCCGATTTTGACCTTTCCGCTCTTGACAGAAACGGACGTGAGCTTTTCGAAGACCTCACCGTTTTTTTCAGTTATATTGCCAGATATCTCCCCGAACGCGGCGGTGTGGCGGCGTGGGATGTATGTGAAAAGATCGGGTTTGCGAGAAGCGCATTTGCCTGCGGGATAATAAACGAAAAAGATTACCGTTCGGTTGTAAATACTATGACGAACTTTGCAAAGGATAATTTTTCGTCATTTGAAGAATATCTCACATCCCTCGTAATCGGAAGCGGCACGTTTATGTTTGTCGAAGACAACCGCTCGGTAAAATCGGCGATACGCTTTATTGATCAGATGATGCCGCTCGTGCTTGTAGGAGACGTCGCGGACATAATGTGGAACGGAAACAATTGACATCGGACAATAAAACAAAGACAAACGCGCTCGGAATATTCCGGGCGCGTTATATTTTTAACTGTTATCAACCGTTTATTTCCACATCGTATTTTCTCATCCAATACTCTATCTGCAAAAAATACGCGTATATCTGAGGAACAGTCATAAGCTGTCCGTACCAATTCTTCTTAAACGACGCTCCGTCAGTTTCAAGCATTTCCCGCAGCTTCTTTTCGTTTACAAGCTCGGTGAGACGGCAATCTCCGCTGTCAAGCAGCTTTGTCAGCTTTTCGGACAACAGCCGCATATAATTCGGATTGTGCGTTTTAGGATACGGCGATTTCTTGCGCCACAGAACATCCTCCGGCAGAACTCCCGTCATCGCGTAGCGCACCAAGCCCTTTTCGCGGTCGCGGTAATTCTTGAACGCCGAGGGGATATTATACGCGTATTCAACCAGTCTGTAATCGCAGAACGGAACACGCACCTCAAGTCCGTGCGCCATAGACATTCTGTCCTTACGGTCAAGCAGAGTAGCCATAAAATACTCGAGATTAAGTATGAACATCTCGCGCATTCTTCTGTTCTCCGCGCTTTCGCCGTCAAGATAGTCCGTGTCCTCTAAACAGCGGTCATACGCCTTTCTTACAAACGCCTCAGCTTCTTCCCCGCTAAGCGGATCTTTCATCAGCTCGGCGCGCTCAGGCACGCTCGTTGCCCACGGAAAGCCGTCGTAATTTATAACCTCGGGCTTGTGATACCAAGGATATCCGCCGAAAATTTCATTTGAACACACCTGTTAACTCTTATTACTCCTCCCCCGCCTTGAAGTTGTAAACAGGCTTTATGCGGCTTACAATATCGACTGTATCATCGAGGTTGCATACAATATCGTCTATGGACTTGTATGCCATAGGGCATTCGTCAAGCGTCGCCCTGTTTACAGAGGTCGTGTAAATGCCCTGCATTTCCCTCGAATAATCGTCGACCGTAAAATTCTCCTTCGCCTCGGAACGCGAGAACAATCTCCCCGCGCCATGCGGAGCCGAGTAATTATAGTCGGGATTTCCCTTCCCCACACAGATAAGACTTCCATCGCGCATATTTATGGGAATAAGCAGTTTTTCTCCCTTTTGTGCGCTGACAGAGCCTTTTCTCAATATCATATTTTCCGTGTCGATATAATTGTGTATTGTAGTGAACTGCTCTTCGGCGTGAAGGTCGAGCGCGGTCATTATCTCGTCAACCATAGCCTTGCGGTTAAGAACAGCAAAGCGCTGAATTATCTTCATATCGTGGATATACTGCTCAAACAGCTCGCCTTCGCAGTATGCGAGCGCCTTCGGTATTTTCGGTATCTTCTCCATATACTCCCTGAGGGCGGACTGAATTTCACGCTGACGGTTCTGCGTTTTAAGCTCCGCGGTTATTTTAGCGATTACATTTCTGTCGGGCTTGGCAAGGCGTGTATAAGCCTCGTTCTGATAATATTTCGCGGTTTCAAGTCCGAGATGGCGCGAGCCGGAATGGATTATCAGGTAAAGATTTCCGCCATCGTCTCTGTCAACCTCGATAAAATGATTTCCTCCGCCTAATGTGCCTATACTGTTCAATGCTCTTGCAATATTTACGGATTTTCGGCAATACAGCCCGTCAAGGTCGATGTCCTTCGCGTATTTGTGAGGAGAAGTTCTGATAGCAAAACCTGACGGGATATTTTCTCGGATCGCTTTATCCAATTCCGCAAAATCAAGCTCCTTTTCTTCGAGCTTTACAGTTTCCATGCCGCAACCTATGTCAACACCAACAAGATTTGGCACGACCTTATCCCTGAGGGTCATTGTTGTTCCGATAACGCACCCTGCCCCTGCGTGAACGTCTGGCATAATGGCGATATGTGAATCGGCTATAAAAGGCTGATTCAGCAGTTCAATTATCTGAGAGATCGCCGAGTTATCAACAACACTTGCATAAACATTGGCTGTGCCGTATTTTCCGTTTAAAGTCATCATAAAATTCACCCTTTTTATTATATCGCTAATTTTATGTACTGTCAATACTCTGATAAACAAAAAACGCGGCTATCTATCCTTACGGATAGACAGCCGCCTTTACCTATATTCTTATATTATTCATTCAGATCTTCGCCAAATACTTCTTCTCCACTGCCCCAGTGATGTCGCCCGAGGTCTTTGTGGAAATGACAACGCGATCTCCGCTGATTTCGCGGACATACAGCGTCGCGGAGTATACCCAGTCCGCGAATTTGTCCGATGTGCCGTAAATCGGCGCGCCGCCCGCTATTTTTACCTTGTCGCCGACCGCAATCGCCGCGGAAGGTGTAGCCGTACCGATTGTGTCGGCATTTACCCAGCCGTACACATCACTGCCGCCTTTCTCGCCGATAAGGTGATACTTGTGCTTTGCGGTGGGAGCGACAGCGGTTATTTTCGCCCTGCCTGCTGTTCGCTGTCCGCCGACGGGCTTGTCCGCGCTTGACGAGGCATAATGCACACCGCCCTTGAAATCAACGATATCGCCGACCTTGTACTCGGCGGGCTTGTCCGCTGTCGGAACATCTTCATCGGGAATAATCACCGTATCCTCTTCCGGAACGCACTCGGCGGGAAGATAGATAAAGCCCATAAACTCAAAGCTCGAGCCTGCGCCCCAATTTCCGTTACCTTTCTTGCGCGTCTTGGTGTAAAACGCCATACCGCCGTATGCGCTCTCACTTGTGATGATCTCGTTGTCGGAAAGAACCTTTTCCACAACGGCGACATGACCCGCGCCGTCATTGCCGTTCCACAGTTTACCCTGCCGCCAGCAAATGACCGCGCCGGGCTTAGGTGTCTGTCCTTTCTCGAGCGTGGTGTTGTTGTAAAAATCCTCGGCATTGAGGTGCGGGAGCGGATTGGTCTGCGTTTGCAGTATCTCCATAGCTCGTCCGATCGCCCAGCCGACGCAGTTTGACAGCACGGTCAGGTGTGCGTGAGTGGGGCTGCCCTTGATACAAGGCGAATACCCGCCGTCCGCTTTGCGTATGTAATACTTATTTGTGTTCTCGGGCATATCTGCCGCCGTAAGTCTCGGTTTGTACTTAATCGTCTTCATGTTCATCTTCCTTTCCCGAATTCGCCGCGTCCGAAAGTCCCTCGCCTACTATGTACCCGACAACCGCCGCGCCGCTGAGTATCGCTCCCGATATCTTGTCGGCGGTTTCCTGAGAGCCGTTGTTTATGACGATCATACCCGCGACAAATCCCGCTACCGCAACCCACAGCTTACGGCTTGTAAGCTTTCTTTTCCAGTCAATCTTCATCTTTGTACCTCACTTTCAAAATATGACTTGCACCAGATATCCCAAAACCAGGGATATAACCGCCGTTATTGTGTAACCCGCGACCTGCCGCCACTTTTCGCCGTCGCGCCCTTCAAGCGTTTTAAGGCGCTCACCCTGCCTTTCCTGCTCTTTCAGCATACTCTCCATGTTTACCGCAAGCTTTTCAACCGACGACGAAATAGAACCGATTTCGCGAATATGCTCCTCCAACAGCTCTATACGGCGGTTCTGCCGAGCGTTCTCACTGTCAAGACGTCGGCAGAACTCGTCGTGCTCCTGACGTGATATGTAGCCTTCCGACATTGCTCTCACCTCCCCCTTTTTTACAATATTGCGCCGAAAACTGCATTTTAGTGCAATTCAAGCTTTGCCAACTCATCACGGAGTGCGACGGCTTGCTCTTCAATCTCGGCAAGCTTGTACTTGTCCTCGTCAGTCGGCATTCCCGCCTCAATTGCACGAAGCGCGCGGACTGTCTTAAAGTCAAGCTCGGTGAGCTGCTGCTTTATCTCCGCCGCCCTGCGTTCGGGGGAGTTGAGGATCGCGGCTCTTTCCGCGGCAATTTCTTCATCGGTTCGGCGTATAACAGTCTCCCCGTCCCACTTGTACAGCGGAATGCCGTTCATGTCATAGATAGACGGATTTTCCTCGCCGCCGGGATAAAATCGGAATTGATAACCGCCCTGTTCGTTTATGCAGACAGCGTCCGTTGTGTCCTTTTCGGGACGCGGACCGTCGCTCCATGTGTCTGTTATAGTCCCGTCAGAACGTATGGTGATATAATGCCGATTAAAATTCTGTTCGTTCATATTTATCCTCCCTATAGATCTGCGTCAGCAATAACTTTGAAACAGTATGGTTCTGTAGAAGTTCTATCATTCCAATCGCACTTTATAATAGAAAAACCATCATTTCTTAATCCAATATCCATTACAGTTGCGCCTTCTTCGCCGAGTTCTACATCTGACTGACTGGCGAAATTTGATACGCAATTTAACGTTCCTTTAGAAGAAACAATAGTTACAGCAGGTCTAACACGCATTTTCACAGGGAACTGCACATTACAAATAAGGCGAGAACTCAATGCAGAGGTTGTGCACCAACCCGTAAAAAGCATTTCACTTATCCAGTAGTACATTTGACATTTAGCAAGCTCCAGCGCTTTATTGGGCGGCGGGTCGTTGAGTACCCATTTACCGCCCTCCTGACGCGCAAGGGTCTGTCGGTCGCCGAGCTCGAGCTTTGCGGCAACGATTGTAATAGGATTCATATCTCTTGCTTGAACAGTAAATGATATATAATTTGATGTAATAATGTCCGGAAATTTGTAATTGAATTTACAAATTCCTATCTCAGAATTATTATACAAATTGCTTGCGGCTGCGCCGTTTACAGTTACTGCAAGCGCAACATTTCCTTTAAGAAGAACAGAAAAAGTAATCTGCTTTCCTGCGAATGTTTTTATACTCTCTACTTGTTGTGAAAAATTACATGTATGGTCATCAGTTGTTTTTTGAAGAATAATGCCACCATTTGATAAATCAATTTTTCCTTTGTTTCCCAACGTCCACCTATCTATTGTATATTCGTTATACGCTGTCGCGCGATCTACAGTATAACTTTCATTTCCTCGCTGATTGATAGGGTCAGCAAAGTACCAGTTATCCAGAAGGTTGGGGTTGCTTATTTCCGTTTTGTCGGCTTTGGTGGTATCGAGCCTTTTCACTTCCCTTTCAAACTCAACAGCAGGTACAAACGCCAACGGATTTACTGTTACCGTAATGTTGTTTGTACGGGATAACGCGAGCGTCACCCACTGCTCGATATCAAACTGCGGGAACTCATCATACGCAGGGATCTCCTCGCCGATCTCGTCTTGCAAAATAACGAAAAGTACTTCGTCCTCGTGGTCTGTTTTCGCGTAAATAGCGATCTGCCGCATTCGTGTTGTTTCGGCTACGCCGTCGTTACGCACCTGAATTTTGATAATCTTGCCGCCCTCTGTAGGATCTTCTCCCGCCAAAAGCGCCGGAGCAGTTATAGGCTTGATCACATCGGTCAGCGAGGGCAGCTCATCAACAGGTACTGTTCCCGCACCGATTGCGGCGCGCGTTAATATCAGCTCGCTGCCGTTTACCATTTCTGCAAGCAGTTTTTCGCCTGCGTCAGTTATTGTAACATCTTTCCACGCCATGTATTTCCCTCCTAATCATTGTTGTATATTACTTTCGCAAAAAGCCGTTTTGACATAGCACAATGCTTTACCGCTGCGCAAATCGATACTGTCCGCGTAAAAACGGTATCGTCATTGTAGGAAATTTTCGCGCAGATCCTCTTTGACTGTGCCGCTCGTGTTGTGCCAACAAAGATATCTGCCGCTTTATCGGGAATTATAATGAACACGGTATCGTCCATTACCGAGCGCAGATTCTTTGCGTATTGCACCTTGAGATACAGATTTTTCAATCCGCCGCCGCTTGAACCGCCGTAGACCGTGAGCTTGAAATGATACGGCTCGCCGCCGTACTCGAACCATTCTTCTACTTTCGCGTCCTCAAACATACTGTGCAGCGCAGTTTCTACGGCATATTTAGTGCCTTTGTACTTATGCACCATAAAGCACTCTTTTATTGCTTTGCGTTTATTTTCGATTGGGGCTTCTGTATCGTACCAATCGACTTTGAAATCATACGCGAGAATGTCCAGAAGCTCTTCGGGAAGCTCGTCTATTCGTGTATAAATAGTCGCCTTGTTGATTTCTCTTATGAGCTTAATCAATTCCTCGGCAATTACATCTGCAAGCAGCGCTTTCTGTTCGTCCCTTAAAAGTGCGTAGGGAAACGCATCCAAAAGACTCTGCTTGTCGGTGATAAGCTTACTCATCTTCATAGCCTCCGTTTACAACGTTTATCTCACGAACACGGGCTATTTGAGGGACATTTCTATCAGAACCGTCTACAAGCGAGGTGAACACAGGACTTGTTACTTCCACGCGCTTAATGCCCGTTTCCCGCAAAAGCCAGACAAGCTGCGAGGGGTTTATATCTCGTCCGATTTTGGCGTGCTGCCATTTGATATATTCTTTGACGGCATTATCAACCGCCGCTTCAATATCGCTTACCGACAGTTTAGAGCCGCGTTTGATATAATACGTCAGCGAGATGTCATATTCTACGACAATTGGGTCGAGGACCTCAACAACATCTGTCAGCGGACGTACTTTTTCATCATTGCAAGCCTCATAAATGGCGTTCTTGGTTCCGTCGTCTGCAATAGAGCCATCGTCCATTATAGCAAAGATATTTACATATCCCGTTTTACCAATCGGACAGATCGCGCGGACGTCGGCAATGCTTGACGATACCGTTTTAGCCCAATACTCATAAGCTCCTCGCGGACCGGCTGTGCTGTACGAGTCTAATCCCGAACGCATGAGATCGTAATATCGGTCGTCGTCGGACTGTTCCGCACCGCTGTTGCTGGTATCAATGTTTTCACACGAAGAGAAATACATCACTCTGTCAATATCTATCAGTGTGTTTATTTGTCCCGGAACATACCCGTTTCCGACTTCGCCTTCGATTTCACATTGAGCAGGTACTTTCACTGTTGTTTCCCCAATCGGTACAAGCGCATCCCCTATTGTTTGCCAAATCAGTGTTTGGCTCGAATCTGTGATTCTCGTGCCCCGCGGCACGAGTATTGCCGACTCCTGCGGCGCGGAAATCGTAAACTGCATTGTGCAAATCGCAGGCTTCGCAGGTGTTCGAACGATATTGTAAATCATCTCCCCGAGTGCGTCAAGGTTTTCTCCTGCCGCTCTGCTCGGTATATTCTGATTTGCGGCATAATTCAGCATTACGCGCAATTGGATGATGATGGTCGATATGTAGTTTATGAACACTCGGTCGGGGTCAGCCGGTTGAAGCACGCGTCCCGTTAGCTTTTCGTATGTCGTTATTAAGCTCGCGAGTATTTCCGAGCTGTCTGTTGACACAAATTTATAATCCGTGCCTCTGCTCATAGTATTTCCACCTCCACAACGGTTGCCATTCTCCCGTTCGCGTCTTTCTCAAAAGTCACATTTTTAACTTTAGCCCGCGGCTCAAACTCTTCAACAGCAGCAGTGATTTCAGAAAACGCTATCGTTTCAGCAACATCAATCGGCTTGTCCACAAAGTTCATTGCCAAGCCGAATTCCCGATACATTGGAACAGTGCCCTTTTTGGTATTCAACAACAGCGCGATATTCTGCAACACCGATTTTACGGTATCGGTCTGTTGAAACTGTGAAGAAAAGCTATCCGTGGATCTCACCGTATAGCTCATGAAATCACTCCTTTATGTACTCGGTCAGCGAAAGTGATACATCGGCCACAGTAGGCTCGTTATTTTTCCCAAAGTACTTCATTGTAACCGTATGCTTTTTTATCACCCAACGGTATCTTCCGTAACTTCGCTTTCCAATAACAAGATTAAGTATTTTTCCCTGTTGCTCCGCTTCGATAATCTTATCAATTTCCTCCATTACATTAACGCCGAGAAAAGCCGTAAGCTGTATATTAAGAGAAAACGTGTCCGCGTCCGAGCCGACAAATTCCACCAACGATGAACCGTTATGGCGTTGATGAGTTCCAAACGAAGCCGAACCGCTCCATTTTGCATTGTTAAATGTTTTTACTTCATTTTCCGAAACGGTAAAAACAATATCTCCAAGACAGCCTACTGTCATTTCATCACCCCCAATACATATCCGTCCTCGTTAAATCCCGGATTGTAAGCACAAAGCACGGTTTCTCCAACCTTAGGAAACCAAGGCGTTATTTCGATTTTCGGTTCGTAAGCTTTGGGAATTTCGGAAGAATCAAAAGTTATTGAAACAGACGGCGGGGATTTTATTATCTTTAGCCAGCCCGAAACAATGTTCACATCGGGGAAATGCACTCTTACGAGCTGTTTTTTCTGGTCTGTATCTGATACCGTTCCGATTCGGAATATACCGCTCATAAGTCCTCCTACATTCCGAGCATTTCGTTTACACGTTTTTGCACGGTTTTATAATCATATCCCGCCTCCGTTAGTCTGCGCTTTCGTTCCTCGCCGTTGCCCCAATCGCCGCGAATACATTGACGCGCAAGCTCGTCAATGTCCGCCGATGTCGCAGTAGAACTGCTGTTTACGGTTTCGTTGGCAGGCAGTGCTTTTCGGAGAGAGATTTGTGTTGTATAGCCCGAGCTTGATATACTGTGCTTGGATTGTTTAATCATATATTTGCCGTTCCATGCGCCAAAGCCCTCAAGCATAACAGCGTTTCCCGCGACAAGCGTTGTATCACCGGGAAAAGTAAAAGAAGCCTCAAACTCATACTTGTTGTGAAGCCTTAAAAGCTTATGCGCCAAAGCCTGCGCTTCAGCAATGCTTTCTACTTTCTGATGAACCTCAAGGCATTGGTTATCCTCGCCATCCTTGTAATCCTCCACATAGGCGGTCGCGGAGATTACATTTCCGCTTGTATTAGTGTAGCTCACCCGACAGCTCGCATAGTGGTCGTTTGCGCCTGTGGAAAGCTTGTATTTGGTGTATCCGCCTTCCACGCCGAATTTTATAGTACGCACGGCGGCTTTTGATTCATATTCCTCTTGGTCGAATATCACCAAAATGTTATTTGTCACCTTAAGTGAACAGCCGGCATTGTGACAGAGCGTTTTCAGAAAGGCGATATCGCTTGTCTGGTATTGCTCAACCCTCGTATATTTGGGATTGTTTTTGCTCTCAAACATACACGTCATTCCGTTCCTGCCCGCTATCTGCTGACAAATTCCCGAAAGAGATATATTTTCCCAAGATTTGCTCTTTAAGGTCTGCCGAATTGTGCTGCTGTATGGCAGCGACGTTCCTTTGATTGTGAGTGTCGCAGGAGGACCAGATACATCAACACTGTCAAGCTCAAATTGTCCGCAGTCAAGAACATCGTCCTTACCGTCACTGTTCCAATTACTGCGCACAAT
The DNA here is from genome assembly GCA_022508885.1 of Oscillospiraceae bacterium. Taxonomy (GTDB): domain Bacteria; phylum Bacillota; class Clostridia; order Oscillospirales; family Ruminococcaceae; genus CAG-115. The sequence continues at coordinate 13,054 of JAFLUG010000022.1, forward strand.
GACGGCGGAGATTTTCAAGCCCTTGCTTCCGGCCTGCTCGGTTGATACCGCGCCGCTGTTTACCTTTTCGACCTGACTTTCGGCAAACCAGCCTAAATAATCAACGTGTATCGGATAAGGAATACCCGATTTAAGGTTGAGGTGCGTTATTTTGCCCTTATAGTTGGTGACATTTGCGCCCGGGGTACCCGTACCGTAGCTCGAATACTGCGGTCTTCCGTTTACAATAACTTCATCGCCGATATTCCAAGTAACACTCGACGTTGTTGTTACGGACTGTGACGAACCTGAAGTCGAAGCAGATCCGCCGCTGACGAGCTGTAAGCATTTGACAGCGACATAAGCGTGTTTTCCCGAATAAGTGAAATATGCCCAGCCATTTGTAACGTCAATGACCTCAATGATTGTTCCATAAGAAAGCGTACCTCGAATGCTGTACATCTCACCGGGACTGCTGCGGATATTTGCTCCGCCCGTCGCTATGACCTTGTATTTCGCGGTTTTATCTTTTTTTTGACCGTCCGAAGAAGTCGGCTTTGTGTCAAGGGTCTTTCCTCCCTCGGCAGCGGCGTTTATCGCCGTATCCAGCCATTTTGTCAGCCACTTTCCCGAACGGTCGTTCAGTTTTATCTGTAAATCGTCAGTCTCATCTTCCTCGTTGTCGGTATATGTAAACGAGGACAAGTCCTTATTCACAGCTTCCGAGATATCCGTACCCGCGAAGAACACCTGAAGATCAGTGCGACGAGCTAAATTACTGTCGCTCATCCGCTCACCTGCTTCCACGGAGGCAAATCATCAGCTGTAACCTTATCGTTTATTTCGGGGATATCAAGGACAATTCCCGAGGAAAAAATGAATATTTCCCGATACTGCGGATTTGCGTTTATCAGCACGTCTGTAAACTTGGTGTCGCCGTACTGTGCCTTTGCAATACTGTCCCACATATCGCCCTGTACAGTGGTATATGTCACGCATATGCACTCCTTCTCGCATTAACTTCGTTGTCGGCCATTGCTTCCATAACCGCTTCCTTTATTTGCTCTACACATTTGTTCAGCTTCTCCTCGATGTCGTCATTATTGCCGCCATTGATAACAAACGACGGTGATATGTTGATAGACGGCTGAGAGCTTGGTGTGATAGGAATAGCGGCAATGGCTGTCGAAGACTGCGCATTGGCGCCGTTTGCCGTTTCCGCGTAGTCTATCAGCCTGTTGTAGTCCTGTAATATCGCCTGTGTTCTGTCGGTGGGGATAACTGTTTCACCGCCATTGAAAAATCTTAGCTCCGGACCGTTCTCGCCGACTAAATCCCAACCGCGCGCTGCGTTTGATGTACCGCTCGCATACCCGTATAGTTTAGGTCCCACGAAATTCATTGCGGACTCAAGCTCCGACGGCGATAATAAAGTGGAAGATGTGCTGCCGGGAGAATTACCTACAGAAATTGTTGACGCGAACGACAGCGACGCTGCTACACTTGCCGCCACAGCGTTTGCAGCGTCAGTGACGGTACCTTTATACTCCAAAATAGCATCCGCATAGGCTGTTATGGTCGCTTTCGCAGCTTCCGCGGCTTCGGCTTCCATATTCATGTTCTCTATGGTTTCTTCCATTTTGGCGGTGATCTCGTCCATTTCGCTGTCAAAATCCACGCGGACGTCTGCCAGCGATTGAGAGGTCAAGTCCTGCTGTTCCTTTAGCTTTTGGTAAAATTCCACCATTTGCTTCAGTTCTTTATCAGAAGCCTTTGCCATACCCGCTATTGCGTTTACGCTTTCCTCGCTGCCGTCAGCGAATGTAGCAAGAACATCTTTAAGCCCATCAATATTTTCCGCTCGTGAAAGCAGATTCTCAAGGCTTGTATTGTAATCGTTCCAATACTCATACTGCGTATCAAGCGCGGTGTTGATCGTACCAATGCTTGTCGGAATTACCCTTGCCGCAGTGTCCCAGAGCGCATATTGACCGTTTATACTGTCATAAGCTGCTTCATAAGCTTCATTATAGGCGGCGAGCAATTCTTCGGTTCTATCTGTAACCTTAGAAATTGCGATCGACATACCGTCATAGACCGATACAGCCTTTTCGGAGGTACCTGATACAACCTCACCGTATTCCGCGAGACTCGCTTCAGCCTCAGCAATTGCGGCTTGTATTGCCTGCCAATCTTCTAAAGCCTGCGCCTCCATTTGATTTGCTTTATCCAGATCTGCTTTGGTTTGACTTTCGGTTCCGGCAATCATTGCGTAAGCTGCTGAGAAAATATTATCGCCAACGGCATTAGAGTAAGTCGATCCCGCTATAATTGAGGCTTTTATCGCTTTGTCATAGGCTTCTTTTAGCTTAACCTCTTGTGCGTAAAGGTCAGATAACTGTTCCTTAGCAGTTTCGTACTTTGCTTGTATACTGTTCGCACCCGAAGCCTCGTCGATCTTTTTCATCATTTCGTCGAGGTTTTCGGTTACATTCTCGATATTTAGCCCGAGACTGGGGAAATCCTTATTGAGCTTTTCGATGATTGCTTCCATCTGCGACTGTGTTCCCGCAGTCTTTTCAGATGTACTGCCTAATTCCTTAAGCTTTGCAATTAGAATAGCCGCCCGCTCGCGCTGGTTATCAATTTCGTTTGAGCTGTCGTAAAACGCGCCCAACAAATCAGATGTAGATGTATGAAGCGCGTCAAGCTCAAAATAAAGCTCCTTAACGCTGAACGCATTAGCTTCAATGCTTGCGTTCGCTTCGTCAAGGTCATATTTCAGAGTGCGTGCTTTGTCGCTTGTCGCGCCATATGCTTCAACCGCTCGGTTGTATTCGTCGTTAAGCTCCGAAACCCTGTTATACTGCTCCTGTGTAGCCGTAGAAAGCGTCTGCATTTCTAAGGATTCCATCTTATTGGCTTCTCTAAGCCCTATTATTCCCGCGGTCAGAGCCGCGACAGCAACAGTAAATATGAAAATGGGGCTTGCAAGCATTGCGGTATTTAAACCCGTTTGAGCTGCCGTCGCTCCTGTTGTCGCAGTTGCTTCCGCAGTTGTTGCAGCCGCTGCCGCACCGGCCGCCGCTGCTTTCTTTGCCTCAAGAACCGCGCTCATGGTATCAAGGGCGTTCTTCACCTTCTTGGCGGTGTTAACGGCATTATATACAAGCAGCACCGCTCCGATTTCTGCCGCAATTGCCATTATAGCCTTTACAACAGCAGGGTTTTCCTGTACAAACTCGTTAATTCCGGTAAGGATCTCTGTTTCAAATTGAGCAAGGCCGCGAAGTTCATCGTTGTAAAGCTCACCGATGGACATCTTTAAGCCGTCTGCGGCGGATTCAAGCAGGGTAACATCGCCCTTGAGGTTATCAAGCTTGATCTCTGCCATTCTCTGAGCCGCGCCAGTGCATTCGTTTATGCTCTTGGTAAGCGATTGATACTGCTCATCGGTGGAGTTAAGTATTGCCAGAAGGCCGTTATATCCATATTCCCCTGCGATAGCCTGAGCATTGCTCATACGCTCTGCGTCGGTCATTTGTTCAAAGTATCCGCGCAGTTCGTCAATGGTTTCAGAAAAGTCTTTCATTGTGCCATCAACATTCTTTGAGGTAAATTCGACCTCGCCGAAAGCCGCAGATGTAAGCGTTGCGCCTTTGAGCAACCCATCAAAGGTGTTTTTTAACGCTGTGCCTGCCATGCTACCTTTGACACCACTGTTTGCCATAAGCCCAACAGCGACAGCAACATCTTCAATGCTATACCTTAATGTGCCAGCTACAGAAGCCGACTTTTTAAAAGTTTCTCCCATTATGCTGACGCTGGTATTTGAATTAGAAGCAGCTGACGCGAGAACGTCTACAAAATGCGCCGTATCTTTAGCGGTAAGCTTGAAAGCAGTAAGGTCGTCCGTAACAATATCGGAAACCATAGCCAAGTCTTCGCCGGATGCCGAAGCAAGCGCGAGAACCCCGTTCATTCCCGAAAGCATTTCGCCAGCGTCCCAACCGGCCATTCCCATGTAGGTCATAGCTGAAGCGCTCTGCTGAGCTGTATAGACCGTAGACGCTCCGAGTTCCTTCGCCTGTGCCGTGAGCTTCTTCATTTCCTCGACGTTCGCTCCCGAAAGAGCCTCGACAGTGGACATTGTACTGCCGAATTCCATTGAGATATTTACGCACTCCTTGTATGCGTCATATATCTCGTTAAGAGCTTTGGCAATTCCCGCAGAAACAAGAGCTGCGCCCGCGGCTTCAAACGCGCTTACTGACTTGTCGCCGAATTTTGCGGCTTCATGTGCCGCCGCTTCTTCCTGCGCGCGCAGCTCTGCCATTTGGTCTTGTAATTTCCGGCTCTCATTGGAAAGAGCGCTTATATCAACTCCAGCTTCATTAAGAGCGTTTCCCATTTGGCTCAGACGCTGCGTTTTCGCGGCGATCTGTTCCTCGGTATTGCGGATCCTTTGCTGTAGTTCAAGCTCCTTATTCGCTAACTCAGCGCTGGCTGTGCCGGAGCGAGCCATTTCGTTCTGAATGTTTTCGAGCTGTTTCTTGTAAAGCTCGAGCTTTTCATTCGACTTTTCAATGCTCGCTTGCTGTTTCTCATAAGAGTTTACATCGGACTGGAGCTTGTTGAGGGCTTGTATCTCTTTCTGAGTAGCCGCAAGGACCTTCTGCGCGGAGCTGAATGTCCCCGAGAAGTTCTGCCCAAGCTGCGCGCCCAGCTTAAAGAGCATTTCGTATTCTCTTGCCATAAGCCCTCCTTATTTTTTCTACTTGATTTCATCTGCCAAAGCATTATGAGCGTCTACCCAGCGCTGTATTTCCACAATAGGGAGTTTCAGCCAGAACGGCAGCGGCGCATAACCGCTTTGCGACAGAATAAGTAAGGTGCGCCGTAAATTCTTTAACGCACCGAATTTAGTAAAAAATACTTTGTCCTGTTGCGGATTTTATGAAAATCGCCAAACGAAAGTTTCCTAAGCAAATCAACCCCGATAGGCTCTGTACAAGCCCTCGCTGCCATACGAATAAGATAAGGGGCGTAAAAAGCAGGATCCACAGTAGAAAACCGCCCTATTGCAAGAAGCTCATCTTCAATATTAAGCGCGTCGTCAGCCGTGAGCTTTTCATAGTCAAACGTCAGTTCCGTATACTCGATACCGTTGTATGTAACAGGCTTTTTTAGCTTGCAAGTAAACTGAGGGTCAGGGTTGGTAATAGACTTAACAATGTTGTCAACCTCCTCGTCTAAGTCTCCGGTCGAATCAACATCAGCGTCGCTGTTCTTAGCCTTGATTTCTTCCTTAATTTCGCTCTCGCGTGCGTTCTTTTCGTTACTCATAAAAAGCTCCTTTCAAAACTATTGCCCGGGGCAAATACGCTCCGGGCAAGTCAAATCAACCGTTAAAATCCGAGGAAACTGCGAACCTCGGCAAGTCTGTCCGTTCCCGTGTGATCCACATCACGGAAGCGGAACGGATCTACGTCGCTTACGAGTTTATCTTCCACATACTCTTTCAGCGATAAAACGCTGTATTCACCCGAAACTGCCTGTGGAGAGGCAGGTGCAAGCTCGCCGCCGTTAAGTTTAAGAGGAATGATTTCAGCAACATACTTGTGCTTTGACGTTCCCAATACGCTTGTTGTGGGATCTATATTCTCGTACATTACACGAATTTCAACCACATGAACGCGTTCCTCTGCAAGAATATAAGCGGACTCGGTGACATTGGTAAAGTTGATTGTCAATTTCATCGCGTTACGCTGTCCAACGACAGGTAATTCAATATCGCCCGCGATAGCTGCTCCGTTCACGATAAACGTTTTGCTGTCCTTATCCGGCATTGTAACTTTCGCTATTCCGATATATCGAGAACCGTTCTCGTATATAGCATAATTTATAACGCCTGCATTTCCGTCCATAATTTACCTCCTTGTCTTTTAAGCCGAGAGGGCTTCCGTAAGCATATCTACGCTGTATTCGATATGCATATCGATCTGCTGTGCCGGAACGGGAGATGCCGCCTTGGTATCAAGTCTGAATTTGCCCTTAAGCAAATCCCAGTTGGGATTATTGTCCCCGATATACTGTATTTCGCCGCCGTATATCTTTCCCTCAGCTGCCAAACCGCTAAGCCAAATGTTGAAATGATTGACAATTGCGTCGATAAGGACACGTGTCAGCGGACGATCTGTGTACTTGCGATAGAGATTTACAAAGGTATTGCAGATCCAATCCTGCGTACGGTTTGTACAGATGAAGTGCTTAGCAACATCCTGAAGCTCGGGCCAGCAGCCTGTATAGTTGCCCCAAAGCGTCCACTCGTCGTGATGTATCACCGTAACAACACCGTCTGCATAGCTGATTGTATCAGCCTGCGGGTATGAGAGCGAAATCTCGGTACCGTCTTTCAGTACAGCGCCGGAGATGTCAATGCTCTTATTTGACGGCGACTCAAACGGGCAATTCCCGTTGTCGGTGTCCACACTTGCGATAAGACCACATACTATCGTAGACAGGTCGAAAAGATAGCCGCCCTTCTTTACCATAGGCCAGCAAACTATCATATTTTCGCTCGTATAGCCGTTCTCGTCCTTATACGCCTTTACTTTTTCAACGGTATTCGCGCCTTCGGCAGAGGTATCAAGGTCAACTACCGCTTTTGCTTTATACAGACCTTCGATATTTTCCGCCTTTGCGTCCATTACAGCAGCCACAACGGGATTGCTCGACCACCCGGGAGCGCACAGCAGATCGGGCACAATACCGACGGTGCTTCTGCACATCTCGACTTTTTCAACAGCCGCCTCAATATCTTCGGCGGTGATCGCTTCGGGATTCGCCTTTTCATAAGCGATATTAAGCGTCGTCGCGTTATATTCCGAGCCGCCTTTGATAAGCTCGATACGACAGTCGGTGGTAGTATAAAACACGTCATAATCCGTGCCTTTGGCGAGCGCTGCGCCGTCTTCCCCTGTTGTTTTTATAACGAGCTTATCATTGTCGAATGCTTCCAGCGGAAGCACCACCGTGTGATCCACAACATTTACATCTGCGGCAGGCACATCCGTCTTATGTTTGGCGGGATCGAAAACATTGTAGAATATAGCAGGAGAAACGCCAAACAGCTTGAAATGGCTGTACATAGCCTGACACAAAGTCCACTTCGGATCGCCGTTTTCCGTTCTCCACTCATCGCTGTACCCGCCGAGCTCTTTCGCTTCGGCAAATCCGTTTACGAGCTGCGGTTTACCCATAAAGCCCTTAGCCGTATGACACGGCCAAGCGCCGAAAAAAATCGGTATTCCGCAAGCGGCGGACTTGACTGTAACATAACCGCTATCGTCCTTATAGGTGTTTATTCCGTGATTAAGCATTCTTAATACCTCCCTGAAGGTCGGACAGAAGCTCGCGGTAAGCGGCACTCCATCCATTGTTACCTTCCTTGATTTTCTTCTTCGTCTCCGAAACGTCTCTGTCAGCGACAATAAACCGCTCGATTTTCGGACATTTGTCAATAACAGATTTAAGCTGCGCAAGAACTGTTTTGCGCGTTCCCTTGAATATGCTTCCGTTGGTAATCCTGCCCTTAATGGACGGACCGACATACACAAAAACGCGCGGCTCGTTTACTGCTGCCTCTTCATAGACAGCTTTCTTTTTTAGATTACTCAAAATTCTACCTCCCTCTTAATTGGCGGCAATTCAAATGTGCCGATCATTTCTCCCGCGAAAAACGGTGCAGTGTTGTCGGGATAAGCAAGCCCCTCCAGCGGCTCGTTTACATCAAGCTTGAAATACTCGCTGACATTAACTTTTCTCAGCAATTCAAGACGTACCGTTTCCATAAAATTCAGCAATGCCATTCCGCCTTCTTGCGCGTCATTGTTCCATACACAGAAAATAAACCGCACTACAGCAGTATTTTTAGGTTTTTCACCCGGCTTTTGAATATGATTGCTGTGCAAAAACTGAACAATGAAGTACGGAACAAATTTATCAGCGCTCTTGCCGTCTGGCAGACGCATTTTGTAGCCCGTTGGCGGTCTGAATATCTGCTCGGTATCACCTTTTGATACAGCCGTCGGCAGCTTCAGATGTTTAACCGCGTTTTCGCAAAATATCTTCAAATCGTCGATTAGATTGTCTATTGTCATTATCTCCTCCAGCCGTTCATTATCGCAAGGATCTCGTGCTCGATTCGCTCGTCAAAGGTCTCGCGTATCTTGTCGCCGATTGCCTGTGAAACATCGTCGTTCGCGTCCATCATCTGCGGCGTTGACGGACCGTATTTCTCCTCAATCGGGTATCTGCTCGAGGAAACTCTTTCAAATACTCCGATATGCTGATTCCCGACCTTTTGCCGAAAGACATGCGCCAACACCTCCGCGCTCGATGAACGCTTGACTTGCGTTCTCACAAGTCCGTCGCCGCCGATTTTAGTGTTGAATTTCAACAGCGGGATATGACGTCCGCGAAAACTGATATCTACTTCGGTTTGCCCCACGGACGTTCTGATATGCCGTTTTGACTGAGTATACTGCTTGAAATCCGTAACCTTAATGGTGTAATACTTGCTTACTGTTTGCGCTGCATAGGCTTCACCGCTTGTTGCGGCACGCTTTATCGCCGAGCCGATTGCTTTTTCCGCGCCGTGAGGAAATCCCGCAAGCAACAGCTCCGCCCGTGCGATCGCGCCGGAACCGCCCACATTGTCCGTTATGTACACGCCGATAGCGTTTTTCATCTCGCTGCGCGGCATACTGTAAACATTACTCATCGTAAAGCTCCAACTTCAAACAAGCCATTCCCATAGCGTTTTCAACGGTAACTACGCGATAACGCTCAAAAAATGGCTTTCCTAAGGCTTCTCCGTCGTCGATATCGAAGTGCGCTCCATGTTCGGGAAATTTCCCGTCCGTATCGCTTATGCTGAAATACACCTCTGCTGAAACGAGATGAACGCCCTGCATATGGTCGTCTTTCAAGATCACGCGGTCAGACTGCTTTACCTTAATAAGCGTAACATCTATATCTTCAAAGGTCATTCCGTCAAACTTAATCGTGTGTTTTTCTGCAAACTCTTTGGTGTTGAGGAATACAGTAGCAATGTCACGTTTGACTTGTTCTTTGAAGCCACTCATTACAGTACTTTTGCAACAAACCAACTGTCAACCTCGTGCGGAACGGGGAGGGGGTTGCTGTTGAGCTGTAAGAATCTGCGGGCGGGCTTTCTTTCAATCCAAGTAGCCGGAACTCTTGCTCCGTCAATGGTAACGAAAGTATCGACACCGCCCTTGCTCTGAACAATTGTCACAGCGCCGTAATACATAGAGTACGCCGCGCTTGTCGAAAGAAGCGCAATCGTTCCTTCAGGAACAAGCGGCTTGTTTTCGGGGCTTTCGGGGTCTGTCCAATCGTCCAAGAACCACTCGTTATAGGTGTACAGGTCAAGCCCCATTCCCTGAATTGTGCCAATGTATGTTGCACCGCTCGGAAGCTCTTTCGGCTTTATAACCGCAAGATCGTAAGCCTTTATATCGAGCAGCGCCTTGACTTTATCGTTGTTTATAAGCACGTCCGCAACATCATCAGACATAATGGCAATATCACAGTTTACAAAGCCGTTTTCCTGTACTTTCTTGCGCCAACGCTTAATGTCGGAAAGCGGGTCGCCGCCGCTCGCGTTCCACTTTTTGCCCGCGGTAAGCGTTTCCTTGTTGGTGAAGCCGAAGTCGATAACCTCATTAAGCCCTTCGCCAACAACGGGGATTTGCCCCTCGAAAATCGCCTGTGCCGACATCCACTCTTCGCGGCGTGTTATCATCTCGTCAAGCTCTGTGAAATCCTCCGACATTTTTCTGATCGCGCGGTCGGCGGGTGTAAGCCCGTTGTAAAGAGGTTCGCCCGCCGCTCGTTTCATAATGTCGTCGATTGTCGTCACCTTGTCGGGCGCAACATAAGGCGGGGTATAGGTCTTTGTAGTATATCCCGTATTCGGAACGGTTTTCCCGCCTATGCGTCTATGTACAAACGGGGCAAGTGCGCGGTTGCCCTTTTTGAAATCAACGTCAACACTTGCCGTTGTGAACGTTTTGACGTTCTTAAAAAACGTTGACTTCAAGAATGTACGCGCCGGGGGCATACGCGAAATCAGCTTTTGCATTGTGCGGGGGTCATAAATGTCAATCATATTAGCCATTGTTCTTCATCTCCTTTATAAAAATACCCAACTTTCTACAAGCGGGTTTAATGTCGGCGGCGGTTACACCGTCGGGCAAGATCAGTCCCTCGGCGAAAAATTCACCTGTGGCATAATAAACAACCTCGTCGCCGCTCGGCTCTTCCGCCGATATGCCGATAATGTTGTCCAGCGCGTTTGCGCCTGTTGCTCCCGGTTCTTCTGCGGGCGAAATCATTTCCTTTGTCAATTCCTCGATTCCGTCCTCACCCTGAACAAGCACAGCACGCTTGCGAATTTTGGCTTCAGTCTTAACTTTGCCGAAATCCATTACAACGGGGAAATCGCCCGCAAGGAAATTATCGGCTTTAAGCTCTGCCGTCTTAATGTCGTACATACCCATAAAGTGTTATCCTCCTTTACTTTTTGGGGAAAAGGCGGTCAATAGCCGCGTCGTAGGGGTCTGTTTCCTCCGTGCCTGTTTCGCCGCTTGCGCCCGTCTTTACCTCGCTGATATTGCTGTTTTTAACATCTTCCGAAACGCCGTCAAGATAATTCTTGCCCTGTTTCTTCAGCTTTGCGATTATCTGCGCCGCAAGCTCGCCGGAATCAACGGGCTTTTCAAATTTCGCCTTGCTGACAATCGCTTCGCAACCCGGCAACGCAACGCTTTCAATGTCCTGAATACGCTTGCGTTCCGCGGCAACCGCGTTCGCTTCGATCTGCGCCGTAAGTTCGGGATATGCCGCTTTGAGTTCGTCAACGGTTTTGATTTCCATTTCCTCAACTCCTCCTTTTTCGGTATTTGGTGTTTTTGTATTTGTAAAACCGCCGCTTTTGCGGCAATTCAACAGCGATTTTGGGACATTGACGTATTCCGAAAGGTCAAGCGGGACGGAATTTACAACAACGCGGTTTGCGTTTTCAACCTCTGTTTCAACGTCCGCGAACATTATTTCATCGCAAAATCCGCTTTCAACCGCCTGTTTTCCGTCAAACCACTTTTCTTCGTTCATAAGCGCGGAGATTTCCGCTTCGTCTTTCCCGGTTTTAAGGCAATACCCGTTAATGATCGACTGCTTTATAACCGCCAATTCCTCTGACAGCTTGACGAAATCTTCGGCACTGTAATACCCCATAACGCCCATTTTCGGGTTGTGTATCATAAACACGCCGTTTGCGGGGATTTGGATAGTATCGCCCGCCATTGCGAT
>JAFLUG010000023.1 GCA_022508885.1 Oscillospiraceae bacterium
CAGCAGGGCAAGCCCTGCACCCGGTTCCCAATGAAACGTTGCTTTCATTGGGAACCTGTCGTTGTCATAACTATCACAGTTTGGGGGAACAACGGCAGGTGATTCTTTACGTTAAAAACATACTAACTTCATTGTAATAAAACACAAATTTGAATAGTAACGGTTTGTGTAATTTGCCCATGAATTTACATTTTGCGCAGGATTTCGACATCTTGCGCAAAATGACTTCAAAAAAAATATAATTTATGATATAATTCATATATTACAAATTTTCTTTACTTGTCTTGTCCGGTTAATATTATCTATAAAGTAAATGATTAAGTTTTTTCAAGATCTAAGCGGTATTTGCAGCGGTGTGAATTTATGGGCCGCCTTGAATGAAGACCGCATATTTTTTAAAAATATGATTGCATTGATAATTCAAAATTAAGGAGAAAAACATATTGACACTTACATAATAAATCTGATTGAGCAAGAGCAAAGACCTGCCTCATCCTGCAGACATTATCGTTCATTCCAACGCAAATACAACGTGTATCTACACAATCGAAAGCGGACAAATACACGCCCGTCGGATCGAGCGGCTTAACCTCGTTATTACAACACGATCGGCATTATGCTGTATTTATAAAATTTACTGAGGCGTTTTTATGGATAAAAAAAATGATGGGCAGGAGCTGAGACCATATTTTGAATCGTTTGAGCACATATCGGATATATGCCGGGTAATTCGCCTGTGTTTTGAGCCGGATCATTCGGAGAATACCGATGATTTGGCAAGTGAGCTTGACCGTTTGAGATCACGCGAAGATATGACGTCAGATACTGATTTGCCTTTGGTTGTTGTGCGGGAAAGATTCATGCTTTCGGGTTTTGAGTATTTCTGCATAATGCTCGGTATTTCCTCGGCTCTTGAGGGAAACGGAGCCGCTCCGACATTTTCGGAGGCAATTTCTCACTATCCGTTTATTGAAAGCGAAAACGTGTATTTGACTATGCTTGCCGAAAAGCCGTTTCAATACCTTTTGGATATGGAGGAAGGCTGCGGGATTGAGCGGCGTTTCAAGCTCAAAAGCTTTATATTCAATTTTATTATCGGAAATGATGTTTCAATTCCGAATATAACCTTTAACGTTTATCCGGGCAAGTTCCCTCTGTTGTATGGCGACTTGTACGGATACGGTGTTGATTTTATATCCGCTAACGAATTGTCATGCCTCGTTATTAACGGTAAGACGGGCAGCGGAAGACGCACCCTTGCCGCTCAGATCTGCGGTTCGTTCGGAAATAATACGGCGGTGGTTTACGCTGAGGATATAAAAGATATCGAGGAGCTTGCTGACATACTGACCGGAGCGTGCGTATTAACGGAAAGCGTTCCCGTAGTGATAGCCGATGAGGAAGTAAAGAAAGCTGTGAGTCTTGTAAATGCGCTGACGGCTCTGCTGCCAACAGTTTTTGTTTGTACGGATTCTGAAGACAGCCCGATAAGACCGCACAGCAGAAGCTGCCTTTCCCTGAAAACAGCGCCTTTGGACAACTCCTTGCGTTTGAAGGCATGGGAGTATTATCTTGACGGCACGGATATTGACGTGAAATTTCTTTCGGAGCGTTACCGACTGACGGTCGGAGATATCGCTGAGGTCTGCAAAAGATGTTCGCCGAGACCGGCGGATATCAAAGAGCTTATGAACGGGATACTGTCACTGAACAGTGAAAGTCTCATTTGCAAGCTTATACACCCTATGTTTTGTCTTGAGGATCTTGTCGCGCAGGACCATATAACCGAAGCTCTCAAACGGATCATCAGGACTGTCGAAAGTCTTCCGCGGCTTATGGAACAGCACGGCTTTGACAAGCTGTTTCCTTACGGCAGGGGCATGGGCGTACTGTTTTACGGAGCTTCGGGTACGGGCAAGACCATGTCCGCTTACATTCTTGCGGCGGAGCTGGGTCTGGAGGTAATGCGCGTTGACCTTAGCCGTATTGAGGATAAATATATAGGCGAGACGGAGAAAAGGATATCCGAGGTATTTCAGAAAGCGGAGGAAAACAACTGCCTGCTGTTTTTTGACGAGGCTGATTCTCTGTTCGCCAAGCGCACCGAGGTAATGGACGCTCATGACCGTCACGCCAACTCGCAGACCGCTCATCTGCTCCAGAAAATGGAGGAATACGGCGGTATCGTAGTGCTTGCGACTAATATAGAGGGGAATATCGATCCCGCATTTAAAAGGCGTCTGCATTTTACGCTGGAGTTTCTTAAGCCCGATACCGCGGCGAGGGCGGAATTATGGCGCAGATTTATTCCCGAGACTCTGCCCCGGGAGGATATTGATTTTGACTTTCTGGCAAGCGCTTTCGATCTGTCTCCCGCCGAGATAAAGTGGGCGGCTCTTTCGGCTGCTGTTTGCGCGGAAGGTTCGCCGCTGTCGATGCGGCATATTATGTCCGCTCTGAAATATGAGTATGAGAAATTCGGACTCTCATTTCCGAATATCGGTTATAAAAAAATAAATTTAGGAGGTGATACGGTTTGAATACATATGCGCAAAGACCCGAGAAGACGACGTCCGAAAAGGATAACAAAACAAATATTCCGCGGGGAATGAAAGCGGGTTTTGAGCGCTCGAGCGGGTTTTCGTTCGACGACGTGAGAGTGCATTACAATTCCGAAAAGCCCGCTCAGCTCCGCGCTCACGCTTATACACAGGGGAATAACGTATATGTCGCTCCCGGACAGGAAAAGCATCTTCCGCATGAGCTCGGACACGTTGTTCAGCAGAAAAGCGATATGGTAGAGCCTAACGGTGAGATCGAAGGGCTTCCGCTCAACGACGATGAGGTTATGGAAAACGACGCCGATGAAAAAGCCGAGGAAGCTGAAGACTCTTCCGATTCCGAAGGCGGGCCGGTCCAAGCGAAGTTTATGGACGGCGGGGTGGTGCAGAGGGAGAATGCTCAAGGTTTTTATAACATATCGTCAGGTTTGGGGGGACTTGCAGCCGTTGCCGGCTTTGTCGGAGGAATAGGCAGTTTTTGGTATACAAAACACAAAGACAGAAAACATAGTTATATAGATGAAATCGAAAAATACGCGGACGCGGCGTGCGAGGCATGTGATGAACAGATCGCCGCTATGGATATGTACAACGCTCAAAACAACGGTCATGAGGAAAAGAATAAAGCGCACGCCGAGGCAATAAAGCATCAAAGGAAGGTAAAAAGCAACTACGAGGCGGCGATAAAAAAAGCAGGCACAATGGATACCGGAGTAAAAGGCGACCATTGGTATCAGATTTTCAAGAAATTTGACGAAAATAATGTTACTTTAGGTACTATTGGAAGAATAAAAGATAAGAATGTGAAAAACGCTCTTACCAGAGCATTTAATGCTTATCAAACAAGCATTGCGGCAGTAAATAATCCTGCACCGCCGCCGGTCGTAGCAGGCGGCGGCGGTGCTCCTCCGGGCGGTGGAGGTGGTGGTGGAGCGCCTCCCGCACCAGCACCAGCACCCGGACCGGCACCGGGACCAGCACCGGGACCGGCACCCGGACCACCACCGGGACCACAGCAGGTAGATGGAGAAGAGCTGGACCAACAAGAAGTACAGCAAGGCATAGGTAGACATAATGAGGAAGAAAATCCAGAAGAACAAAACAACGAAGCAGAATAAGATGAAAATAGTCCAAGTGACTTTATCAGCAAAGGCACGGAGTTGATAAATGAAAAACCTTGAAACATCTTTAACAGAGCTTTTCTCGCGCTCGCTTTCCGACTTGTTTCCCGGGTCGGGGCGCGTGGGGATATGTACTCCCGAAGAGCCGCGGGACCTTATGCTGGGGCTGTATCTTTACAGCATACGTCCCTGCTATGACATAACTCCCCAGCCGCTTGTGCAGAAGGGCAGCGGCTTTCGCGAGCAGGCTCCGCAGTTCCTGACGCTTTACTATCTTCTTACCGCGTACAGCAAGGCTGAGGACGCGCGTAAAACTCAGGAGGAACACAATATCCTGTTTCGTGCAGTTGAAACGCTGCTTAACACTCCCGTTCTGACGGAGCGCGAGCTTGGTTTCAGACCGGGAACGTATGTCGATAAGCTTCAGCTCAGAATGCTGGATCTTACGCCCGAGGAAATGTCGAATATCCAAAGCTATCGTGAAAGTCCGCCAAAGCTTTCGGTCGGCTTTTATGTTACGCCTGTAGAGATCTCTGCTGTTGCGGGCGAGGCAGTTTCGAGAACAATGTCGGCGGACATTCAGACAGTGGGAGGTTCGCAGGGGAGAGAGTTATGAAGGTCTCGCTTATAATTCAGTGCATAGATACGTTCGGATTTGTTCCCGCAGAGGACAAGCTGAGCTTTTTCGCCGACGGAAAGCGATTTCTTCCCGTGCGAAAGAGCGGCGGATTCTACATAGCCTCAAAGGAGCTTCCGAACGAGTTTGCGCTTTCGGTAAGGTCCGATGTTTATTACGGCTTTGAATGTCTCGCTGCTCTCGAAAAGGAGATATTGCGCATAAACCTCATTCGTAAAGCCCCTCCGCCGCGAAGACCCGCCGTGTGGCTCAATGTCGGGTCATACAGCATAGCGGCACTTGAATACGGGTATTTCTGCCTTAATCGCTCGCTCAGAGCGGGAGACGAGCATATCTCCGTCGAAAACCCTTATCGGTTTTGCCTTGAGGGAAGAAGCTTTCTTCTGTTGGACACGCACTCGGGCGCTGAGGAATTTATTATTCTTGAAAAGATGGAAAACGCTCTTATGACCGATTATTCGGTAAAAAGGCTTACTAACGATTACGGAATGGAGCATTCCGTAATGCTGCCCGCGTTCGATCTGTATGTTAAAGAAAGAATACCGATAGAAAGACCCTTTGCCGGCACGGCAACAGTAAGACTTTACGATAACAGCGGCAAGAATGTCGTAAGAGTTCAGGCTGACGATGTTTTATAAAAAATAAAAAAATAATAAAGGAGGAATACAAATGCCGGAATATTTATCACCGGGAGTGTATGTTGAAGAGTTTGAATCGGGCTCCAAACCCATGGAGGGCGTGGGAACCAGCACGGCGGGATTTATCGGACTCAGCGTGAAAGGTCCCGACAAGGGAACTCCCCAGCTCGTGACCAATTTCGCCGATTTCAAGCGGAAATACGGCGGATATCTGTCGCAGGCTGAGTTTGAGGATTACCGCTTTCTGTCGTATGCCGTAGAGCATTTTTTTATCAACGGCGGAACAAGAGCCTATATTATGAGGGTGACGCCGCCCGATTCAAAATGCGCGCAGAGTGTTTCGGAGCAGAATGTTATTACATTCACCGCGAAAGACCCCGGGAAATGGGGGAATTTTATCAGAGTTATCATCACTCCGTCATCAAAGGCAAAAACGCAGATATTGAGCGCCGACGAGCTTGTTCAGGGAAAGGTATACAAGGTCAAAAACGCCGCGGGCTTTCAGACGGGCGATATTGTCGCTTTCACCGACGGGACCGAGATACAGTACAACAAAATATCCTCGGTTCAGGATAATCTGCTGAGCTTTACGGACGATTTTAACGGCGACGTCACCGACACGGAGATATTGCCGTCAAAGGTGATCTATACCTGCGAATTCAACGTTGAGATAAAGTATGAGGACGCTGTAGAGCTGTATGAAAATGTAAGCCTTAATATTCGCTCGTCAAGCTTTATCAAAAATAAAATGGCAAAGTCGGATCTGCTGGACGTGAGCGTTGAGATCCCGGAATCCGAAGAGTTATGTTCAACGTTTGAAATGATCGCGGGAAAGGATAAGGAGATACTTGTTATCGGCATGGACGGAGGGTCTGACGGAACAAAGGACGCTTTAAGCGCCTCGGACTTTATCGGAACGGATAACGGCCCCGGAAAGCGCACGGGGATACAGAGCTTTATCGACAACGACGTTGTAAGTATAATTGCCGTTCCGGGTGTTACGGATCCTAATGTTCAGCTTAGTCTCGTGGCTCACTGCGAGGGATTGGCAAGCCGCTTCGCGGTGCTCGATCTTCCGCGCGCAAGTCAGAAAATAGACGATGTTATAGCTCACAGAAATATCTTTGATTCAAGCTACGCAGCTTTATATCACCCGTGGATAGAAATTTTCGATCCGCTTGCAAAGAAAAACACCGCCATTCCGCCGTCGGGCTCGGTTGCGGGTATATTCGCCAGAAGCGATAATTCGAGAGGCGTACATAAAGCTCCCGCAAACGAAACAATACGCGCCTGCGTCGGGCTTGACTGTATGTACAATAAAGGCGAGCAGGACATACTTAACCCTAAAGGCGTAAATCTTATAAGATTTTTCCCGGGACAGGGAATAAGAGTATGGGGCGCAAGAACGGTAAGCTCTAATTCCTCATGGAAATATGTAAACGTAAGACGTTTGTTTATTTACCTTGAGGAGTCAATAAAGGCAAATACGAACTGGGTGGTTTTCGAGCCTAATGACGAGCTTTTGTGGGTGCGCGTAAAAAGAACGATAGACGTGTTCCTCAATACGGTATGGAGGAGCGGGGCGCTTGCGGGAGGCTCTCCCGCCGAGGCATTTTTCGTAAACGTCGGCAGAGAGACCATGACGCAGGACGATATAAACAACGGACGCCTTATATGCGTTATTGGCGTCGCGCCCGTAAAGCCCGCGGAATTTGTGATTTTCCGTATCACTCAGAGAACTTCTTCGGAAGAATGATTTATAGGAGGAAAAAATGGCTGATATTGTATATCCATATACCAAATTTCGGTATCGCCTCGAGATCGATGGATTAGACGCGGGCGGTTTCAGCGAGGTTACGGGCTTCGACGCTTCAATTGACGTTGTTGAATACCGCGAGGGTGATATGGTCCCTACGCCCATGAAGGTACAGGGGCTGAGAAAATACGGAAACGTGACCCTTAAATGGGGGCTTACCTCATCTACTGTTCTTTATGACTGGCTTATGGAAGGAGTAAACGGTCCGGTAAGCCGTAAGACCGTTACTATTACGGCAATCGACGAATCGGCTGCCGACTGCGCCTCGTGGCAGATCATAAACGCGTGGCCCTGTAAATATACCGTTCCAGATTTCAACGCGACTTCGTCCGAGGTTGCCATCGAGACTCTTGAGCTTGCGCATGAAGGTATGACAAGGACAATGTGATTATGCTTTACGGCAAAACCA
This sequence comes from Oscillospiraceae bacterium, assembly GCA_022508885.1. Classification (GTDB taxonomy): domain Bacteria; phylum Bacillota; class Clostridia; order Oscillospirales; family Ruminococcaceae; genus CAG-115. The sequence continues at coordinate 7,183 of JAFLUG010000023.1, forward strand.
ACACCGGTGAAAGGAAAATAAAATGCTTATACAAACGGAATACGAATTTGAGCTTCCATACGGTTACGCGGATGAGAGCGGAACTCTGCACAAGCGCGGAATAATGCGTCTTGCCTGCGCGGCAGATGAGATCTTGCCGATGAGCGACATAAAGGTACAGCAAAATCCCGCCTATCTTACCGTTATCATTCTTTCGAGAGTGATAACAAAGTTAGGCACTCTTCCGCAGGTAAACACAAAAATCATTGAAAAGCTGTTTACTTCCGATTTAGCTTATTTGCAGGACCTTTATCAGAGAATAAACCAAAGCGAGGCGCCTGTCTATAAGGCGGTCTGTCCCAAGTGCGGTGAAGAGATAGAGTTTCCGGTAAATTTTTTTCTGCGGGACGAATGACCCGCACACCGGTTGAACAGCTTTATAAGGAAGCGGCATTTATCGCGTATTATTTTCATTGGCAGCAGGACGAGATATTACTGATGCCGCACCGTGTAAGACGTAAATGGTGCGGCTGTATTTCCGATATCCATGCCGAGCTTTCATCCGACGGAAAAGAGAATATTTTTGAAATAAGGTGAACGCGGTGCATAAGTTACTCAATGTCTACTCTTTTTTTGTAACGCTCGGCCCGCTTAACGCGGGATTTCAGAAGATCTCGGGCATAGGCTCAAGCGTTGAGCCCGAATATATATACGAAGGCGGTCAGCTCTATCCCTATCCCGTCATAGGTTCAAAAAACAAGGCGGGAAGGGTTACATTTGAAAAGGGACACGGTTATTTTAATCCTTTTATGGGAAACGACGGTTTCAAGGCAGGCACAAGGATAACCCAGCCATGCAGTATTATCATAAAGGATAAAAACAAAGAGCCGCTGAGGGTATTTGCTTTTGATTCGGGACTTATTGTTTCATGGGAGATATCCGAGCTTGACGCTATGGGCGGCGGAGTTATGATCGACAAAGTTGTTGTGGAGCACAGCGGGATATACGAGATATGAGAACAATCAGCGTTATAAAGCCGCTGAGAACAAGCGCCGCGGCTTTAAGAAAAAATATCCGGAAAGAGCTTGGCGGCAGATATGAAATTGTGCCGGTCTTGTCTCTTCCCAAAATGCTTTACCTGAATAGTGCGGCAGAAGCCGGCGGGTCAAAAGCAGAAAAAAACAGCTTAAGCATCACACTGACAAGACCGGAGACGGTCTATCGGCTTGCGGCATATTTCAGCTCTTATAACGCGGCAAGCAGCAAACTGCAAAAGCTCGGTTATATGTCGGAAAGTCTTTTCAGATCTTACACGGGATTAAATCAGCTTACGCAGGCACTGTGGAGAATATATAAAAGCAATAATCTTCAGCTAAGTCAAAGCCTGCTCGCGCTGATACGAACGATCAATCAAAAAAACTCAACAGAGATTGAGACTTACTACGAGAGCCTGCCTAATATCATTCAAATTCAGAAAAGAATGATAAAGGTCCTGAAGAGTATCGATCATTCTCTGTTCGGGCAATTGTATTCAACATACGGCAATTCTTCGGTCGTGAATATCGGAAGACGTGAGATATATCGGCAAACCAATACTGTCAGTAACAGCCGCATAAAAGCTGCCGAAGCATTTTCCCGTATTACCGAAAACTTTTATTCAATGACGCCGATGCTTACGCGCATTTACGAAGGAATAGAAACGGGAGTATATCTTTACAGCGCGGACAGCTACCGTAACGCGAAAACGCTTTACAGGCTTACAAACTCACTGTGGAAAGTCTATCTCGGTCAGAATATGGAGCTTTCGAGAAGCTTTTCAAGGCTTATTACCCGCGTATACCAGGAAAACAAAAGCGTTGAGATGAGGAATTCGGAAAATAATATGTTCCCCGACAACCGTTCGCTGAAAAATCTTGTAAACGCGCTGAGAAAGGCCTTTTCGGGAAGCAACCTCGAGCTTAGAAACAGTATGATAAGCCTGTTCGGAGATATTCACAGGGCGGGAAACCGCAAAAACATTGCCGTAAACAAGCATTATGATATTAGTTCTTCCGTCGGCATTATCCTGCTGCACAGGGAAATAGTTCCCGAATACGGATACATACGGCTTGACCACAGGAAATCCGCGCGGTCTGACCGTTTTGAACAGCCCGACGCCTACAGCCGTTTTGAACGGGAAATAAAAACGAAGCTGAATAAGCTTGAAACTCCGCCGACTTCAGCTTCGCGCACAAGCAGTACGGATGAAATCGTCAGAGACGTTCTGGAAAAAATCAATCGAAAACAGCAGCTTGACTGGAGAATGGAAAAGCTGCAGAGGGGGATATTTTAGTGGAAAAGGCAAAGATCATTATTTACGGTGAAAACGGCGCTCAGAACGCGATCCCCGTTTTATTCAATCCGTCCGAGTACAATATCTCACGCAGTGTAAATTACGCGAAGCTTGATATCCCCGGCACGGACAGTCCGATAATGCAGTTTATTAGCGGCGGCGAGACCTCGCTCAGTCTTACTCTGCATTTCGACACACAGAATGATTATATCCGAAAAACATCCGATGATGTCAGAACCTATATGCAGCCAATTTTGAACGCCTTATGGATAGACGGAAAACTCCACGCGCCGCCCGAGGCGGCGTTCAGCTGGGGCGGCTGTTTTTTCAAAGGCATTATAACCGACGCCAAGCAAAGTTTTACAATGTTTCTGCCAAGCGGTATTCCCGTAAGAGCGCGGCTGGAGCTTACCTTTAAAAGCAACGAGGATACGGTTGGCGCGAGAAAAAAATCTCCGTTTGAATCCCCCAACCGCACCAAAGCCCGCCGCGCGGAAAAAGGCGCGCAGCTCTGGCGTATAGCCGACGCTGAATACGGAAACCCGAAATACTGGAGAATGATAGCTGATTTCAATAAAATATACAATCCGAGAAAGCTGCCCGAGGGAAAGCTTCTGCGGCTTCCTCCGATCAAAGAATTATAAGCATTCTTTGACGTGCTTTTTATCAAGAACCTAAAACGGTCAGATAACAACGATTATGAAAGAATTGATGAATTCCGACACCTTCAGCTACTCCGAGCTTAAAGCAAAATACGGCGGTTTTCGCAATCCGTGCTGTGCCGTTAAAGCGGGCGGCACGGACATACAGACGCTGGGACTTTTTGTTTCCGACATGGAAATACGCCATACCATAAAGGACAAGGCTGGAGCGTGTACGTTTGTAATAAGCAACGGCTACGATATTATTTCCGGAAGCTTTAAGGACGAGATCGCCGACAACTTTCCGCTCGGACAAACCGTTGAAGCGGGCATGGGCTATACCACGCCTGTTTATATGTTCAAGGGATTTGTGACGGACGTAAGCTTTACCTTTGAGGGCGGCAGACCTCCGGGAGTAAGGATCTCCTGCACCGATATACGCTCGCTGATGATGCAGGGGAACCTGAACGCAATGCCTCCCGTGGCAAGCTTTCCGCTGATGATCCCGCTGATCATGTGTATGTATACATCTATCCTTAATATGAAGATCGTCTACTATGACCTCTGGAATATTCTGGAGGATTTCAGACAGAACACCAACGATTTTAAGTATCTGTATGACTACGGACTGAAAAGAGGCTACGAGTTTTTTGTTCTGGGAGAATATTGCTATTTCAGGAAAAAATGGGAGAATACGGCGCTGCTCATGCACCTGAAATGGGGCGAAAGCATAATGAGCTTTAACCGCGCCACAAGCTATTCTTCAAATAATCTGAGCGGTGCGCTGGGCGGTCTTTTAAGCTTTATTCCGTTTTTTTCGGATAATTTGCTGACGCCGCAGGGATATCCCCACAAAATGGCAACGCCGCAGACGCCGCAGATACAGGTGGACACCTCGGAGGCAAAAAATACGCTTGACCTTATCAATATTATGATGACAAGCTTACATAATCTTGGCAGCAGTATGGCGTCAGGCACGGTAAAGTGCGTAGGCATCCCGGAAATTATCCCGGGGCGTTATATACGGCTTACGGGACTTGATAAAAGGTTTTTTGACGGCGATTATTATATTGAGGAAGTGACACACAATATTTCCTCGGGCGGATATGTCACGTCATTTGAGATAGGCTCGGGAAAGTAGCCTGACCGCTTTTGCGGAAAACCGACCGAAAAGAGGGAAAAAATGCTGGACGATATAGCGAAAATGCTGACGGACGACGACCCAAAGCAGCCTTATATCCTGTTGGGGACCGTTATCGCAAATTATGACCCCCTAAAGCCCGCCTGTGTGAAAGTCTCCCTCAGCGGAAGGCCTGCGGGAATGGGCATAACCGCCTGGGCAAAGGTCGTTATGCCCGCGGCTTCAAACGGGAGCGGCATTTACAGCCTTCCCGACGTCGGCGATCATGTGGTGGTAGCTTTTTTGGACGGAGAGATCGACTCTCCCGTGGTTATCGGTTCGCTTTACAACGGAACCGCACTTCCGCCTACAGAAACCATGACGCCGCTGAATAACATAAAAGAGATCAAAACAAAGCTTGGGAATAAAATAAAAGTTGACGATCTGAAAGGAATAGAAATAAAATCGGTCACGGGGCAGACGCTCGAGCTCAGCGATACTTCATTGTCAGCAAAGCTTAGCGACCCGACGGGACAAACAAGAGCGGAGATAAAAAACGGCGTTCTTACACTTACGGGATTGGCGGGAGTAAAAATAAAATCAGGCTCTTGTGAGATAAGCCTTGACGGAGCTTCTCAAGCCGTTACGATAAAAGGCTTAAACGTGTCCGTCGAGGCGGTGCAGGGGCTTACTATGAAGGGAATGCAGCTAAACCTTAACGGGCAGATAGTTTCCGTATCTGCAAACGCGCAGCTTGATCTGAGCAGCACAGGGGCAACAAACGTTAAGGGCAGTATTTTAAAGCTTAATTAGGCGGTGATATTTTGGACGAGCATTCTTTTCTGGGAAACGGCTGGAGCTTTGAGGTTATGCCGGATCCCGTTACGGGAAGGATCCGTATGTGCGGCGGAGAGGATGATATAGCACAGGCGATACGGCTGATTTTAAATACCAAGCGGGGAGAACGCGTTATGCGTCCCGATTTCGGCTGTCGGTTGTGCGATTTCGCCTTTGAATCCTTTTCACAGTCCGTGCGCTCCGAGATGATCGAGGAGATTAAAACCGCGCTTATTATGCATGAGCCGAGGATAAGCGATATAGAAGTCACGATCGGCGAATTTGCGTCGGAGGGACTTATTGTTCTTGATATAAGCTATGTTGTAAGGTCAACAAACAATCCGTATAATCTGGTATTTCCGTTTTATATTGAGGAGGGCGGCAGTGGCTTATAAAGAGATCCCGAAAATCGACGGCCGCGGCTTTGCGGAAATTATGGAGGAAATTGCGAGGCTTGCAGAGAAGTACACGCCCGAATGGAAATTCTCGCCCGACGATCCCGACGCGGGAACCGCGCTTGCCTGCGTTTTTGCGCGCAGAACGGCGGAAACCATAGAAAAATTCAATCAAACGCCGCTTAACCATCGGCGCGAATTTTATAATATGCTTGGCGCGCAGGCGCTCCCTGCTGTGCCGTCTTCGGGTTATGTGCAGTTCAGACTCAGCGGCATAAATAAAGAATGTTTTTCCGTCAATGAGGGTTTCAGACTTTTTTCTCCCGTAATTGACGGGCAAGGCACGCGGCTTTCTTTTGAAACAACGCAGAACGCATATATCGCTCAGGCGAGCGTTAAAGAAACGGTATATGCCGACAGCGACCGTGACCTGCTTTGTTTTTGGGATGAAAAAGAAAAGCCGTTTGAGCCGCATATCCGCGCAAACTCAAACGAAAGATACCTGTGTTTCAGGCATAAGCTTCTTGAAAGTATGACAGAGAATTGCCGTCTCTATATGACAATTTCGGGAATTGACGGAGAACGGTGGGCAAAAAGACTGAGCGATCCTTTGCTTGCGAGGTTCGTCCAGATTTCAGACAATAAAGAAACGGAGATAGACTGCTTCGAAGAAAAAGGCAGAATGAGGATAGCGGTTTCAGCCTGTAATGGGATATGTGATGAGATAAAAGCGGAAATAAAAAAAATCAACGAATTTGAAGGACTTTTATTTGAAGGAATAAATATAGCTTTCGAGGGGCGGAACATAAAGCCCGACAGTGTTTTCGCAAACGGGGAGCTTGTGTCCGACGATACGCTCTACGCGTTCGGAGAAGCCCCCGCTGTATATGATTCGGTTTATATTGAAAGCGCCGCGGCGTTCTCCAAATCAGGAGCAACAGTCTCGCTCGCGTTCGATATTGATTTTGACATAGTCGTTTCAGGGGAGTTGCCCGAGCCTGTTATTCCGGATAAACTGTTTGTCAGGAAAAGTGATGTTCACGCGCCCGGACTAAAGAAGATAACCGTTGACGAGGTGGTGTGGGAATATTGGAACGGAACAGGTTTTGCGGCGATCCGCGGGCTTGAGGGATTTAAAAATATTTTCTCCGGAATTGACGAAGACGGCTCCAATGTCCAAAAATCGCATTATGAATTAAAATTCGTATGTCCGTCCGACCTTTTGCCGGTGCTGACGGGAGCGGCACAGCGGCTGTGCGTAAGAGCAAGGATCAAAAGAATTAAAAACGCGTATGCGTTTCCGTCGGAGGTATATCTGCCGCGCCTTGAAAATATCCGCGTTTCTTATAAATATGACAGGCCGCTCTCGGTTTCCGATATCGAGATCGCAAATAACTGCGAAAAGAGTTCGGATCTGCGGCTTTATCCGTTTTCGAGACTTCCGGGCTCCGCTCTTTACATAGGTCTTGATGATCCCGTACGCAATTTTACGCTTCTGGTATGCCGGGACTTTCCTTCAGATCAGCTTGACGAAGCCGAATGGAGCGTATTTTCCGACAACAGATGGAAGAAAGTAAGCCCGCGTAGCAAAAAAGAGCTTACGGGATTTTTCAGTTTTGAAATGCAGACAGAACCGATGCAAAGCACGATGTTCGGAAGAACAGCATACTGGCTTAAAGCCGAGCTTCCCCGTAAAAAAGAAATTGTGCTGGACAAGCTCCTTTTAAACTGCGTGCCCGTTATGCAGCGGGAAACTGTAGAGAGCTTTTGTTCCGATAACGTTATCGAAAACATAAATCTTGACCGGAAAAACATATTGGAATTACAGATATATATAAATACCGCCAAAAGAAATCAAGAGGAAAAATGGGAGCCTTTGCAAAGCCATTGGGCACTTGACAAGGCAGAAGGGATAATTCGCTTTTCTCCCGCATTGACTTTGACTCCGAACAGCCGCACAGTCAAACTGAATTACCGCTGCGGAGGTGGTTTATCGGGAAATATTCCCGCAGGCGGGGAGTTTGTACCTTCGCTGACAGACGGCTCGGTATGCGGCGCGGCGAATCCTTTTCCTATGACAGGAGGCTGTGACAGCGAAAACGCGTCTCACACCGAATCAAGACTTGCGGGAGAACTGAGACACCGAGGCCGTCCGATAACAAAAAGGGATTTTGAGGAGCTTATTGCCGATGGGGATATAATCTCCGCGCGGGTTTGTGCCGATCGCGGCGGAGGACTTGACATCGAGGTCACAACGACAATCGGTGTAAGCTCCGAAGATATCCGCAGCAGGGTTTATTCCAAATTGTCGGATATATTGCCCGTTGGCGTAGGTGAGGTCAAAATCAGGGTTGTTTGTGAAAATAGGTGATCGTTATGCCCAAGCTTGAGAATTTAGACGATGTAAGCTATTTTGAGCTTATGAGAAGATCCGTTTCGGAGATACCGCAATTATGTCCCGAGTGGACGGATTTCAATGCTCACGATCCGGGCATTACTTTTCTGGAAATGCTTATGTGGCTGACAGAAATGCAGCGTTACTATCTTTCCCAAATCACCGAAGATCATCTTGAAAGCTATCTGCACCTTATCGGAACAACTGCAAGAAAGTCGGAGCCGTCGGTCATTTTAGCCCGCTTTTCCTCCGAAGAAAACATTTCAATAAAAAAGGGAACCGTTTTTAATATCGGGGATATCCCGTACCGAACTGTTGACGATATGATCATAGTGCCCGACAAGCCAGAAATTATCCTCAGCGAAAACGGCGTAATTCTTATAAAACAATTTCTGACGCCGTTTAAAGGGAAAAAATTGCCGCTTTATTTTTCGCTTAATGATGAAAAGAATATTAATCCCATCAGAGAAGGTTTTTATTCGCGGTCGGAAATCAAGGTCCGCCTTATCACCCAAAACGACGAGGTCGATTGTCCGGTCAGGGACAGTACCTACGGATTATGTCAGAGCGGCTTTATCACTATAAGACTTCCCGAGGAATTTGACGAAGATACGGCTGTTTTGTCGTTGGAGCTTATATCGGAAAACAAACCCGAACTGCCTTCAGAAAGCTGCTTTCATTCCGATATAAGCATGCTTGTTCAGCTGGATAAGGAAGGCAACACCTTGGGCGCGGGCGGAACGGTAAAGGAGAACGTTGCTTTTTCGATAGATACAGAAGGACAAAAGATTGGCGTATCAGTGTACAAGGAATTACGGAACGGAAGAAATTCCGAAACTCCGCAGGACGCTTTTAACAGGTTTAAATCGGAACAGCGGCGTATGCCGCGTGCAGTAAGCAAAGAAGACTATGTCCGTATAGCTATGGAGACGCCCGGAGTCTGCGCGGAACTTGTCAATGTGTTTTCCAAAGAACCGGGAAAGGTTTCGGTGTGTGTAAAAACCCCCGGCGGAAGTCTGCGGGAAAACGAAATAAAAAATCTGAGAAAAGTATTGTTTGAGGCAAAGCCCGTGGGCACGGAAATAGAGATACTGACGCCGGTCATTTTTTCCGCGAGGCTTGTTGTAAGCGCCAAAACAGACGGCTGGGCGGGTATCAGAAAGCTTACGGAGCATATCGCAAAGATTTTTGCATCTATTGAAAAAAGAATGGGCGTTTTTATAAATATGCCCGATCTTTTTAAGCAGATCGGCTCATCTCCGAACGTTACGGAAATGAAAGATATGAGGCTGCGTCTGGGAAAAGGCATTGAGCTCAACGAAAACGATACGTTCAAGCTTCCCGAGGACGGGCTGCTGTCACTTAACGAAATAGTGATACAATAAAACAGGTGAGGTAGAATATGGAAAAGATAAACCCGCTTGAATACCTGCCCGAGCTTTATTGTAAAGCGGGCGGCTTTACCGAAAGATTTTTGTCGATCTTCACGGATATTTATTCCGGACTTGAGGAGAAGATAGATGTAAGCGACAGGCTGTATGATCCAAAGCTGTGCCCCGAGGAGTTTATCGAATGGCTGGGTGAATGGATCTCCGCCGAAAATATGCATCTTTTCCCGGATAATAAAAAAAGGGATTATTTGCTGGCTGCACCGCGGCTAAGTATGCATCGCGGTACGCTTTGCGGATTAAAGGAACTGTTGGAGCTTTACTGCGGAACGAAAGTGTTTGTTGTAGAGCACTATCATGTAAAGCGCTATTTTTCATACTGCAAAGACCTTCAACGCCTGTATTCCGGCGGAAGGTTTACTGTTTGGATATTATGTTCTCCGGCAAAATGCAAGACCGACGCGTTGGAGAAGATCGCCGAATCACAGCTTCCCGCAAATATTACCGCAAAAATAAAGGTCCTGTTAAATATAACAGAGCTTAATAATTACTGCTATTTAGGGGTGAATTCCGTGCTTGCCGGTACGAGCCGGGGAGCGCTGGACGGAAAAAGCGCTTTAAATTATGTTCATTTAGGGGGCGGAAGAAAATGACAGAAGACGAATTAAAGTCGCTCGAACGAAACAGGTTTTTTTACGGGAAACTGCTTACGGCAGAGGATTTTATAGCCGAGCAGAATTACTTTAACACAAAGATGAGACTGCTTAACCGTCTGCTTTTCGGCAGCGGAGTTATCGCCGGCTTGGGCGTGGTCAAAACCGATGAGCTGAGCGTGGCTATAGACAGCGGGATAGCTCTCGACTGCGCGGGACGTGAAATAATCGTCCCCGAGCCCATTATCGTAAAAATAAACGAGCTTGACGGCTATGACGGGTTTATACGCGAAAACACCGATTATACCCGCGCGTATTTGTGTATCGAATATAACGAAACGCGTACTCAGCCTATACATTCCATTGCCATGAGCGCTCTCGATGATGAAAACAACGGTCCCGAGTATAACAGAATAACCGAGGGTTTTTCTTTGTATATAACCGCCAATGCTCCCGAGACCAACCCCTGCGAGTGCGAAAATCGGGCGCTTGTGCGTAAAACCGTGATCTCCGATACGGTCGATGCTTCCGTCGTTTTTCCGAGAACCGTGCGTGCGGGAGAGGAATTTATACTGGAAACAAATATCGCCTCGGGAAGAGCCGATAACTCGGTCGAACTTGAATTTGATCTGAAGCTTGAAGCGCTGACTGCCGAGGACGGCTCAAAAACGGTCCATGTAATGTATAAAAAACATAATGCCGACCGCGAAAATGAGAGCGTCCGCACAATACTGAAAGCGGATATGTCGTTTGCGGATAAAGGAATTATAAAGATCGAAAATATTAAGGCATCCTGCAATAATGTGCAGTTTTCGGCTTCCGCGGTCTACGCCGAGACCGAGATCGCGGAAGACAGCGGCTTTTCCGTTATAAACAGACTCAGAGGCAAAAATGATCAGCACAGTTTCGGGCTGTATCTTGCGAGGCTTGAGCTTTATGTTTCTCCCCAGTATTATATATTGGAGTCGGTGAAAAAACTGCCGTTTTCGCAGAGTATACCTTCCGTTGCAGAGCTGCGCGCTTTTCAGCTTCGGTCGGAATTTGTGAGAACGCGCTGTTCAAATAACGTTGAAAATCCCGTGCAGCCTTCGGTTCAGCCGCTTGTAAATTCGGGATATATCAGAGTTGAGATACCCGAAAAAGCGAAAAAGGGGCAGGTATTTCACAGCGTCTATATGCCGCACGGTTTAGGCACGGGCGCCGTTTTCATCAACACGGGTATCTCTGACGAAAGCGGTATAGTGTTTGAAAATTCTTCGGTCGTGAATGAGAGTTTCAGCTATGGAGTAAGCGTAAACAAGGAAACGGGAATGTTTTCCGTATCGGTGAAGTTAAACCGCGACCATGAAAAGGACACGCTTAACTTTTGCTGGTTTGCGACAAGACTTCCCGAAAAGACGGTACTCAGAAAGATAGAGATATATCCAAGCGTGCGATATGCGGGACGGTATGAAACAGTGCAGTTTACCGTCAGTCACCCCGACGGCGGGATATGGAGAAACGGAGAGCTTGAGTGGAACGTTACACCCGATGACGGCGGAAATATTACTCAGTCGGGTGTTTTTACGGCTTTTGATAAACCGGGCTTTTATGAGATCAGCGTAAGATCCGCGGCGGAGCCCGATCTGACAGCTTCGGCGTTTCTGGTAGTTAAATAATGAAGTTAAAGGAATACGAGGTCTTATATGTCGAGCGCGCGGAAAATACGGTGTATGTATGTCAAAGACCTCCCGAAAGCAAGCTTTACCGCGTTATTGAATCGACAGACAGAGAGCGTATCGCGAAATATATAAAATATTTCGCCGCGTGTAAACCAATGGAATTTTATGGGAATTTCTGCCTGAATGAAAAGTATTACGCCGTTTTCCGTGTTCCCGACGGAATTCCTTTAAAAAAAGCGGGAGAAACGCTTACGGCGCACAAAGCAGTAAGAGCGCTTGCAATGCAAGACCCTCCGCTTGAAATAGCGGTGAAGATACTTTCGCCCGAGCATATTTTTGTATGCGGAGATGAGCTTGAATTTGCTTATGACCTGCCCGAAACCGATCTGAAAATCACACGGGAATATTTCTTTGTAAAATTAGCCGACTTTATAAATTCATATTGTGAAACAGAAGCAGATCTGAATGCCGAAAAGTGGCTCGAAAAGCTTCGCGGCGGAAAATTTGAAGACCTTATAAGCGCTTACAGGAGTATACCGGACACGGCAAAGGAAACGGATATTCCGGATAAAGAGCGTTTCAAAAAAATCAAGGATATGCTGCCGAAAATCATTGCGGTGATCGCGGCAGCGGCGGCAATAATAACCGCGGCTGCTTTCGCGCTTGATCAAGGCAACGAGGATATCGGGTACAGCCGCATAGATTCGCTTGGTACGATCGATCTGACAGAAAATTAAGGGGAATTTAACCATGTCCGAAAATTTTTTTGACGCAGTGCTGATTTACATAAACAAGAAAAAGGTATTTTTTATTCTTGCGTTGCTTGCGGCGGCAGCGGCGGCGTTTTATTTTTTCGTTCTTCCGAAAATAACGGAAAATAAACCCGCAAGGGTCGTTGTTAATTCGCCCGAGATGGCTCAGCTGAGCGGCAAAGTAATTCTCACTTACAGTGATCCCGACAAAGTGCTGTATAAGGGAGACATGCTTAACGGTCACGCCGAGGGTTTTGGGATGCTTTATGAGAAAAACGGCGTTCTTGTCTACGAGGGCGGCTTTTCAAATGATATGTACTGCGGACAGGGAAAGCTTTATTCCGAAGATGGCTCGCTTGTTTACAGCGGCGAGTTCAAGGACAATCTGTTTCATGGGCAGGGAACGCGATATGACGCTTCCGGCAATGTCGAATACAAAGGCGGCTTTGAAAACGGAGAGTACAGCGGATACGGCGAGTTGAATACCGCGGGAACAGTTTACGAAGGACAGTTCAGTGAGGGTCTTTTAAACGGGAAAGGTACGCTGCTCAGCGGCGGAGCTCTTCTTTATGAGGGCGAATTTAAGGACAGTCTTTATCACGGCTCGGGTGTGCTGTACAACGACAAAGGTGATATAATTTTCAGCGGAAGCTTTGAAAACGGTCAGTACAGCGGATATGGCGAATTGTATGACAAGGGAAAGCTTATTTACCGAGGCTGGTTTTCACGCAATCTGTATAATGGCGACGGAGAAGTATATTCGGGAGGCTGTTTGATTTACAAAGGCGGCTTTGCCTCGGGCGCAAAAGCGGGAGAGGGTACCGAGTACAATAAAAACGGCGATATTATTTACTCGGGAACCTTCAAAGACGGTATATATAACGGCGAAGGCTCATTGTACTCATCAGGCAGTTTGTTCTATAAAGGCGAATTCCAAAACGGTAAGTGCACGGGTCAGGGAAAGAAATATGATACCGAGGGGCATCTTATCTACGAGGGCGGTTTTCTGAACGGTCTTTACGACGGCACCGGAACTCTTTATGACAGACAAACGGGAATACTGATTTTTTCGGGTAATTTCCGCGATGGGAAATCGCTGCCGACAGAAACGAAGGAGCCTTCCGTACCGGATGTTTCGGAGACGGAAAATACAGATGATACTTCCGGTAAATTTGCTTTCGGCAAAGAGTAGAATAAAAAGAGGTGTAAGTAAAAAATGGGATTGTTGGTATGCGGCGGAGCTATCTTGCAGTGCAGCTTCGGTATGGCTCCTATGCCGATGACGGTGCTTCCGAAATCGCGTGTTACAAACGCAATGCCCGCCGCTAATATCATGGACAATGTTCCTTTTGTAAATATCCTTCCGTTTGCTATGTGCAGTTCTATGGCAAATCCCGCGGTTGCGGCGGCGACCGCCGCCGCGTTCGGAGTCCTTACTCCTATGCCGTGCACGCCCGTAACCACAGCGCCATGGGCGCCCGGAAGTCCCACCGTTCTTATAGGCGGACAGCCCGCGCTTAATAACTCTTCACAGCTTATATGCTCCTTTGGGGGTTGTATTCAGATAAAAGCGGCGGGACAGTTTCAGATTTCGGTTCAGTAAAGGGAACCTATAAAAACCGGTTTGAGAAGGAAAAATCGACAGGGTGCGTCAGCTGCAAGGAAAGCCGACGAAGCAAAGACTGTATGCAGCGTTTTGCGCCGTAGACGCATATTGCGTGCGAGGAGGCTTGACGCAGCAGACGGCGTGCTATGGGGATTTTTCCTCAAACAAGGTTTTTAGAGGTGACCTAAAGGAGATTTTTATGTTGAAACGAATTGCGGCAGGCATTGTGACAGCGGTGGTTTTTCCGCTGATCTATCTGTTTTTTGTCAAACCGGGGGATATACCGAAGCGTTCCGACAGTATTGCAGACGATCTGGGAAACAGCTATACTCTGTTTTACGATATTGATGAACTGATATTTATAAAATCCGACAGCGAGGGAGAAATTGTCGGCAAATGGAAAACCGCTCGTGTAAACGGATATAATTACATGAGCGTCGATGCGATGAATGTATTCGACGGCGAATTTTACTGTGTACTCGCAGAGATCGATTCAAAGGATTTTATAATGTGCGGCAGGCAGTGGCTCAAGATCGATTTTGAAAGAGACTCCGCAGAGGTAATAGCCCAAAAGAAATACGGTAATATTCAAAACGCGTACAGTACGGTGCTGACAGTTTCCGACGGCGAAATACTGACTGTTACGGCGCATGCCGAAGGGAATATAACAGTTACCGATATGTACGGACAAATCAAATGTGATATTACACCCCCGACAAAAGCCGCCGTAAATTATGCCTCGATTCTTTCCGACGGAAAAATCATTTACTCGGATGTCCTTAACAGAATTTACATAACAGATGAGAACGGAAATCCCCGTCAGGTATATGAAGCTGATACGGCAGGCAGCTTTTACGGATTATATTTAAACGACGACGGTTTTTGTATTATCCGTGATACCTGTACAAATGAATATCTTATAAGTTCCGACAACATATATTCCGGGCAGATATCCTTCATGTCCGCCGATATGCTTGAGTCTCCGCAGGGAATATCCGCGTACCGCGATGACTTTGACGGTATGTTTTTTATGTACTGTGCAGCGGGAGCTGCCGCGGGGATAATTCTTTTCGCGCTTTTGTCTCTGAAGCGTTTTCCTGTTCTACTCAAGATCGTGGTCATCCTTATTCTGTGCCTCGGAATAGGCGGAGTAGCCTTGTTTGCGCTGACGGATTCCATTATGGAGAGGATTCATCTTGAAAGCAGTCTTGAAAGATCCTTTATGTCGGCAAAGCTCATAGAAGCGAAAATCGACCTCGATCGGTTAGAAAATATGGATTGGAATAACCCCGAAGAAAGCGGATATTTTTACGAGCTGGCAGATATCATGGAGTATATCGTCGAAAACGACCGTATAATGCCTGACAACGGCTCTCCTATTGACTTTGATGACAAGGATTACTGTTGGATATTTCCGGTCAGCAACGGAAGATTAAGGTCCGGCATATGCGATCAATTCCCCGTAAATCTTCCGTTTGAAAAGGTTGTGGAGGAAAAACTGATAAACAAATACAAACAAGTGGCAGAGGGAAAAATTGGATCCGTGGCATGCGGAACGTCCGATGACAGCTCGGAATGGGTGATCGCCATTTATCCGTTGAAAAACGATGATGGAGAAGTAGTTGCGCTTATTGAGGCAGGAATCTCAAAGCTTAATTACATGACCACCTCGAGGCAGTATTTGTCAGATATATTGCTGATAGTATCCGTATTTGAAGCAATAACAGGCGCGTTGATACTCGCAGCGACAGGTATCACGCTTCACCCGCTCAAAAAACTGCATAAGGCGGTTGAGGCAACAGGAAACGGAGACTACGGAGTTTCTGTCGAGTTAAAAGGACGTGATGAGATAGCGGGCATTGCTAAAGCGTTTAATGTAATGTCTGCGAAGATATATGATCATACGCAAAGTTTAAGCCGGCTAAACGAAGCATATCTCAGATTCCTGCCGTCAGGAATTATTTCCGCAATCGGAAAACCGTCGGTGATTTCGGTTTCAAGAGGCGATTACAGCAGCATGAGAGGTTATATACTTCATATCCAGCTTATGAATTTTTCCGAGCAGACCGCAGATTTGTCAGAAGATGACGTTTTTGAGCTTACAAACAATATAAGCCGTCAGATAATGGACAGTATTATGGAAAAAAGCGGAGTTATTGAAAGCTATAATCAAGAGGAATAT
This sequence comes from Oscillospiraceae bacterium, assembly GCA_022508885.1. Lineage (GTDB taxonomy): Bacteria > Bacillota > Clostridia > Oscillospirales > Ruminococcaceae > CAG-115. The sequence continues at coordinate 23,124 of JAFLUG010000023.1, forward strand.
ATTTGTATTTTCAACGAAGCGGATCTCGCGTACAGTGCTTCAGTAAATCTTATACAGCGATTGAGATGCGATTATCCGGGTATCAAGACCTCGTTTGTAATAGTAAGCGATAGTATGCTGCTTGGGATCGTCGGGCATGAAAAAAGACTCGGTACTATAATGCTGTCACGCGGTATACGGCTATCAAAAAAACTTGGAAAGATAGCTTCTTTATGCGGTGCAAATCTTATCGTTACATCAGATGTTTCCTTTTCCGCGCCCTGTCCGCAAAGGCTCCTCGGTAAGATCGACTTTGACGGACGCGAGTATACCTTTTGCGATTGCTTCGGAGGGGATGAAATTTCGGTTTATTTAAGCAAGCTGGAGGGCTGCGCACAATTTGAGGAAATGGTCGAACAGTTTTATGATAATCAATGGCATAAATGCCGCCGTTCCGCTTTATTATATCTTGAAAGGAATAAAAATGATTCTGCGGCAATAAGATATCTGTTCCTATGTGAAAATAACATAAAGAATTCCGCGGAGAAATCAGATATGGAAAGTATAATATTGCAATGAAATGTGAACACCTATCGTAATCAGAACCCTATTGTCATATATGAAAACATTTTTCCGTATTGCGATCAGAACTGCGCAAAGAAATCTCCGACACGGTGTGTCATTAATCGTCCCGTATGTTGTTGCGGGACGATTTTTTGTTTGAATATGACGAGATCTTTTTTGCGGCGATCAGATATTGGTTTTCTCCGATAGGCTTTGTTAAGCCAATCGGGGCTTTTATTTATCTACAGTCCGGAGAATTATTACAAAACTGTAATGAAATTGTAATGGAATAGTAATATTTCTGTGTT